>NZ_JBAKHM010000029.1:0-71126 GCF_036902725.1 Micromonospora psammae
CTTGCCGCGCCGACGGCGACAGCGACGGCGTCGGCGCGGCGGTCGGGCTCGCCGGGGGCGCGACCGCCGCGCCTCGCTGCGGCGGCCGGTCGCGCAGCGTCACCCCGACGCCGAGCGCCACCACCAGCACCGCGACCACGGCGGCGCCCGCGCGGACCAGCCGGGACGCCGCCGGGGCACCCGCCGCGCCGGCGGCGGTGAGCCGGCCGGAGACGGTGTCGGCCAGCTCGGCCGGCGGCACCAGCAGGGGTACGGCGGCCAGCAGGCGCTCCGGTGGCAGCAGCGGGCCGCCCGCCGACCGGCAGCGCGGGCACTGGTCGAGGTGGCGGGCGAGTCGTTTGCGCCAGGCCGGCGTCGGTCGGCCGTCCCAGCGCCGCAGCAGCTCGCGCAGCGGCGGGCAGCCGTCCGGCCCGCCGGCCCGGTCGACCGCCTCGATGATCCGCCGCGCCGACTCCACCCGGGCGTGCAGCCGGTGCAGGCGGACCCGGGCGTGGGCGGGGGAGACGCCGAGGATCCGGGGCAGCTCGGCCCGTTCCAGGGCGCCGACCTCGGTCAACCACCATACGTTGAGCAGTTCCCGGTCGCCGGCGTCGAGCCAGCGGGTGGCGGCGGCCATCCGCCGGCGTTGCCGGCTCAGCTCCACCCGGTGCACGGCGGTGTCGTCGGCGCCGCCGCGGTCGTCGGCGTCGTCGGCGTCCAGGGCGGTGAGGTGCTGCCGGTCCGCGCCGATCCGCCGCCCGTGCCGGCGGGTCTCCCGCAGCGCGATGGCCACCAGCCAGGAACGGAAGCTCGCCGGTTGGCGCAGTCGCCGGAGCCCGGTGAGGGCGCGGATCAGCGTCTCCTGGGTGACGTCGTCGGCGTCGGCGGCGCCGAGGGTACGCGCGGCGACGTTGTGGACCAGCGGCAGGTGCTCCCGGAGCAGCCGGTCGAGCGCGCCGCGGTCACCGCCCTGCGCCGCGACGACCAGCCGTCCGGTCTCCTCGACGGAACCGCCCGGCCGGACCGGCCGCTCGACGTCACTGGACACTCGTTCCCGCATCCGGTCTCGGTGGCGGGCCACCGCACCCGCCGGGGCGGCGAGCATAACCGTCCGATGTGTGCCGCAGGCCGGCCGAGAAGGCGACTTATGCGCTCGCTAAGGGTGACGACGCCTCCAAATCGCCGATCATGTCGAATCGAACATGACTGCGCGCCGCCCGGCCGCCCGGACGGGAACCGGCGACGGACCACCCCGGGGATCACGCCGCGCCGACCGGTGAGCCGTTCCGTCCGCTGACGATGGAGTGCGGCGGGCGACGCGGTGCCCACCCGCCGTTCACCGCCGGGTGTTGCGTTCCCGCCGTGGGGCAGGACGACGGACGCCCCCGCCGCCCGGCCGGCACCTGGGCGACGGCGGCCCGCAGCGCGGCCTGGGCGCCCCGGGGCAGCGACTCAGGAACGGTCCGGGGGTTCCAGGCCAGTTCCAGGATCGGGCGCGGTGCGTGGCGGAACGGCCGGCGCACCGTTCCCGGTTCGGCGTCGGTCAGGGGACCGGCGAGGGCGACCGCGCCGCCGGCCGCGCCGGGCCCGGGCCCGTGGGTCAGCCGGGGTACGAAGCCGCCCACCCGCAGGCACGTCTCGACCAGGGCGGCCCGCAGCCGGGCGTCGGGGCCGGCGGTCCACTCCTCGTCGGCCAGGTCGGCCAGGTCGAGCAGCGTGGCGCCGGCGAGCCGGTGGCGCCGGGGCAGGACCACCCGCAGCGGCGTGCCGCCGACGGCGCTGCTGGCCAGCCCGGCCAGGTCGACCGCTTCGCCCGCCGGCCACCGGCACCACAGGGCGAGCTCCACCCGGCCGCCGCGCAGCAGCGCGACCAGGTCGGCCGGTGACCCGCCCCGCCCGACCTGCCAGTCCGTCGCCGGGCGGGCCAGCAGGTCGGGCAGCCGGTCCGGCTCGACCCCGCAGACGCCCAGCCGGACCGTCCGCCGGGTCGCCGGTCCCGCCGCCGATCGCCGGGCCGGCGCGGTGTCCGCCGGCACGGTGGCAGCTGGCGCGGTGGCCACCGGCCCGCTCGCGGCTGGCGCGGTGGTCGCCGGCCGGGCGGCCGGCGGGGGCGCGACCGGCGGCTGTGGATCCGCCCCGGCGGCGGCGTGCCGGGCGACCTCCGCCTGGACCTGCTGCCAGCCGGCGGCGGTCTGTGCGACCCAGTCGGCGAGGACCCGGCCGGCCGGCGTCAGCGACGTGCGCCGGGTGCTGCGGTCGAGCAGCCGCGCCCCCAGGGACGTCTCCAGCCGGCGGATCCGCACCGACAGGGCCGGCTGGGTGATGTGCAGCCGGGCCGCGGCCCGGGTGAAGTTCAGCTCCTCGGCCACCGCGCCGAACGCGACCAGGTCACCCCAGTTCACCGCCGCCTCCCGGTCGTCCGGTCGGCGGTCCCGGGCCCGGCGGCCCACGCTGCTCGCACCCTGCGGTGTGTCACTTCTCCTCCTCCGGCCGGTGCCCGGGCAACCGGGCGGGTCGGATGGAGACCGCGGCGGACCGGTCCGCGTTACCGAAACCGGGAAAGTCGTCGCGGCGGGCCGGTGGCCGACGTCCCGGGCGGGCCGGGACGCCGGCGGCGCTCAGCGCGACGTCGCCGCGACCGGCTCCCGCAGCCGCCCGTCCACCCGGCGGGGCAGCCCGAGCGGGTTGGCCTCGCGCAGCGCCTCGGGCAGCAGCGCGTCGGGCAGGTTCTGGTAGGCCACCGGCCGCAGGAAGCGGCGGATCGCGGCCACGCCCACGCTGGTGTGCAGCGGCGCGGTGGTCGACGGCCACGGCCCGCCGTGGTGCATGGCCCAGCCGACCGTGACACCGGTCGGCCAGCCGTTCCAGACGACCCGGCCGGCCCGTTCGGTGGCCAGGTCCAGCACGGCGCGTACCAGGTCGGCGTCGTCGTCGGACTCGCCGTGCACGGTGGCCGTCAGTGAGCCGGGGACGGCGGCGAGCGCCGCCAGCAGGTCGGCGCGGTCGGCGTACTCGATGACCAGCGACGCGGGGCCGAAGCACTCCTGCGCCGCCGCCGGCTCGGCGGCGAACCGGGCGGCCGGCACGGTGAGCAGCGCGGCCGACGCGGTGTGCCCGTCGCCCAGCGCGGGGGCGACCAGCCCTCGGACGCCGGGCAGCGCGGCGAGCGCGGCGAGCCGCTCGTCGAAGCCGGTACGGATCCACTCGCCGAGCAGCGGCCCGGGTCGCACCGCGGCCACGGCCTCGACCAGCGCCGCCTCCAGTCCGTGCCCGGCGGGCAGGAACAGCAGGCCCGGCTTGGTGCAGAACTGGCCGCTGCCCAGCGTGAAGGAGGCGACGAAGTCGCGGGCGACGGCCTCGCCGCGGGCGGCCACCGCGGCGGGGGTGACGACGACCGGGTTGAGCGAGCCCAGTTCGCCGTAGAACGGGATCGGGTCCGGGCGGCCGGCGGCAAGGTCGAACAGCGCCCGCCCGCCAGTGAGCGAGCCGGTGAAGCCGACCGCCCGGATGGCCGGGTCGCGCACCAGGGCGCGGCCGGCCTCCCGGCCGTGCAGCACCGTGACCGCGCCGGCCGGCAGCACCGTGGCCAGCAGCCCGCCGACCAGGTCGGACAACCGGGGGTGGCCCTCGTGCGCCTTGACCACGACCGGGCAGCCGGCGGCCAGGGCGGACGCGGTGTCGCCGCCGGCGACGGAGAAGGCGAGCGGGAAGTTGCTGGCGGCGAAGACGGCGACCGGGCCCAGCGGCCGCATCATCCGGCGTACGTCGGGGCGGGGGACGTCCGGGTCGGCGTGGTCGATGGTGGCGTCGAGGAAGGAGCCTTCCTCGACGGCGTCGGCGAAGAGCCGCAGCTGTCCGGTGGTGCGGGCCAGTTCGCCGGTGAGCCGGGCGGCGCCGAGGTGGGTCTCCTCGTCGGCGAGCCGGACGATCTCGTCGGCGTGCCCGTCCAGGACGTCGGCCGCGGCGCGCAGCCAGCCGGCCCGGTCGGTGAGGGAGCTGTCGGCGAGCGCGGCGGTCGCGGTGCTGGTCAGGACGGCGGCGGGGGTGGGGGATGGGTGGTCCACGTCGGACTCCTGTGTCGAGGTGATGACGGGGCGGTGAGCGGTCCGTGAAGAAATTCCGCCTCGAAGGGTTGCCACTGGCATCGTGGTATACCACGATACTGCCATGCCGCGATCGCTCCTTCCGACCACAGCGGACTCCACCGCCGCACCGGTCACCGCACTGCCACTGGAACAGCCCGCCTCCCGGGCCGACCGGGTCCGGGACGCGCTGCGTCGGGCCATATTGGACGGCACCCTCCAACCCGGACGCCCCCTCGTCGAACGGGAGCTCGCCGAGCTGCTCGGCGTCTCCAAGACCCCGGTCCGCGAGGCGCTCAAGCAGCTGCACTCCAGCGGCCTGGTCGAGATCAACGCCTACCAGGGGGTCAGCGTCCGCCGGATAGACGCCGAAACCGTCCGCCAGCTCTACACCGCCCGCGCCAGCGTCGAACCGGCCGCCGTCCGGCTGGGCGCCCAGGCCGCCGGCCGCTTCGACGCGGCCCGCACCGCCCTGGCCGATGCCGCCGCGCTGATCGGCACCGGGGAGACCGCCGGGCTCGGCATCGCCAACCGGCGCTTCCACCGGGAGCTCTACCTCGTCTGCGGCAACACCTTCCTCTGCGGCTTCCTCGACCAGCTCCAGGACCTGACCGCCTTCGTCGCCACCGCCGGCTGGCGGCTGCGGGCGACCTTCGAGCAGGAGTCGGCCGAGCACGAGGCGATGCTGGAGGCCGCCGAGTCCGGCGACGCCGAACTGGCCGAGCGGCTCACCCGGGCGCACATCGAGAAGGCGGCGGCGACCCTGGTCGCGGTCCTCGGCGAACAGGCCGACCGATGAGACCCGAGGTCTACGCCCACCCGGTCTCGTTCCGCCGCGACGCCGCCGGGCAGGCCGCCCGGCTCGCCGACGCCGGCGTCTCGGGGGTCCGGCTCGCCCACGCCTACCACAGCGGACGATGGCTGCTCAGCAGCAGCGACCCGGCGGCCGTGGCGGACCTCGACGCCGGACTCTGGTTCACCACCGCACCCGCCGCGCCGACCGGCGCCGGCCCGGCCACCCCCGCGCCGCTCTGGCCGGCCACCGTCGCCGCTCTGGCCGACACCGCCACCGCGGCGCTGACCGCCCGCGGCGTCGAGGTCACCGCCTGGCTGGTCGGGCTGCACCAGTCCGCCCTGGCCACCGCCCGCCCGGACCTCGCCCTGCGCAACGCCTTCGACCACCCGTACCGGCACGCGCTCTGCCCGGCCCAGGGCGAGGTGGTCGACTACGCCGCCGCGCTGGCCGGGCGGGCCGCCGCCGCGCCCGGCGTCACCGGGCTCGACCTGGAGGCGTTCAGCTGGCTCGGCTGGGCGCACCAGGGCGCCCACGACAAGACCGGCGTCCCGCTGCGCCCCGTCGACCGCTGGCTGCTCTCCCTCTGCCACTGCCCCGCCTGCGCCGCCGCGTACACCGCCGCCGGTGTCGACCCGGCGGAGCTGGCCGGGCGGGTCCGCGCCACCGTCCGGGCCCAGCTCGACCGGCCCCGGCCGGCGGCCCCGGAGATCGCCACCGACGCCGCCGAGGCCCTGGGCGCGCAGCTGCGTGACGCGGTGCAGGCCGTCCGCGCCCGCCTCCTGCGGCGCCTCGTCGGCGCGGCGGTCGCCGCCGCCGACGGCACCGGTGTCCAGCTGCGCGCCACCGCCGACCCGTACGCCACCGACGGCAAGGCCGGCGGCGACCTCGCCGCCCTGGCCGCCGTGGCCGGCGGGCTCACCGTGACCCACCTCGGCGGGGACCTCGCCGCCCTCACCGCCGACCTGGCCGCCGCCCGCCCCCACGCCCGCACCCTCACCGCCGGCTGGAACGGGGCCGGCACGCCCGCCGAGGCGCGGGCGGCGATCGCCGCGGCCCGCCACGCCGGCGCCGACTCCATCGCCCTGTACGCCTACGACCTGATGCCCGCCGACCGTCTCGACCTGCTGCGCGACGTCCACGCCCCACCGGCACGGCCCCCGGCGCCGCCGGCGCGACGGCGGGCGGAGGTGGCGGCCCGATGACCGGTTACCTGCTGCGCCGGGTGGCGCAGCTGATCCCCGTGCTGTTCATCGTCTCCGTGCTGCTCTTCGTCCTGCTGCGGCTGCTGCCCGGCGACCCCACCACCTCGATCCTCGGCCAGGAGGCCAGCGCCGCCGACCGGGCCGCCCTCCGCGCGGACCTGGGGCTCGACGCCCCGCTCTGGCGGCAGTTCGTCGACTGGATCGGCGGGGTCCTCACCGGCGACCTCGGCAGCTCCTGGCTGACCGGCGAACCCGTCGCCGGGGTGATCGTCGACCGGCTGCCCGCCACCGTCGAACTCGGACTCATCGCGCTGCTGCTCGCCGTCGCGATCGGCATCCCCGCCGGCGTCCTCGCCGCGGTACGCCGCCGCACCGCCACCGACCACGCGCTGACCGGGATCGGCGTGCTGGCCCTGTCCACCCCGCACTTCTACCTCGCCGCGCTGCTCATCGGCGTCTTCGCGATCTGGCTGCGGGTCGTCCCGCCGTCCGGGTACGTGCCGTTCACCGAGGACCCGGCCGGCAACCTGGTACGGATGGTGCTGCCCGCCGTCACCGTCGGCTCCACCGTGGTCGCGGTGGTGCTGCGCCAGACCCGCGGCTCGCTGCTCGCCGCGCTCGGCGAGGACTACATCCGCACCGCCCAGGCCACCGGGATCGGCCGGCGCCGGATCGTCACCGTCTACGCGCTGCGCAACGCCATGGTCCCCGTCGTCACGGTCACCGCGTTGCAGATCGGCGCGCTGATGAGCGCCACCGTGGTCACCGAGACCATCTTCACCCTGCCCGGCATGGGCACCCTCATCGTCAACGGGATCTTCAGCCGCGACCTGCCCGTGGTCCAGGGCGCCGTGCTGGTCGTCGTCACCTTCGTCCTGCTGGTCAACCTCGTCACCGACCTGATCTACGCCTGGCTCGACCCGCGCATCACCTACTGAGAGCAGGCCGCCATGCCCGTCGACACCACCCCCACCCGGGCCGCGCGCCGGCCCGTGCTCACCCGGCTGCTGCGCGACCGTCGCGCCCGCTTCGCCCTGCCGGTGCTGGCGGCCGTCGTCCTCGCCGCCGCGGCCAGCCCCCTGATCTCCGCCCGCAGCCGGGCCACCGACACCGAACGGCTGCTCGCCGGCCCGAGCGGCCGGCACCCGCTCGGCACCGACGAACTCGGCCGCGACGTGCTGGCCCGGATCGTCGACGGCGCCACCGTCACCGTCGCGGTCGCCACCGTCGCCGTCGGCGCCGCCCTCGTCCTCGGCACGCTGCTCGGCCTCTTCGCCGGCTACCGCGGCGGCTGGCTCGACGCGGTGCTGATGCGCACCGTCGACGGGCTGCTGGCCTTCCCGCTGCTGGTGCTGGCGCTGACCGTGGTCGCCGCGCTCGGCCCCGGGCTGCGCAACGCGCTGATCGCCATCGCCGTGGTCACCACCCCCCGCTTCGCCCGGGTCGTCCGGGCGGAGGTGCTCTCCCTGCGGACCCGCGAATGGGTCTCCGCCGCCCACATCGTCGGCCTGCCCACCCCCGCCCTGCTGCGCCGGCACCTGCTGCCGCACCTGGCCGGCACGCTGTTCGTCTTCGCCGCCCTGCAGGCCTCCACCGCGATCATCGCCGAGGCGTCGCTGAGCTTCCTCGGCCTCGGCGTCCAGCCGCCGCAGCCCAGCTGGGGCGCGATGGTCGCGGCCGGCACCGACCACCTCGACGCCAGCTGGTCGCTGAGCGTCTTCCCCGGCCTGGCGATCCTGCTCACCATCGCCGCGTTCAACCTGCTCGCCGACGCCCTGCGCGACGCGCTGGACGCCCACCGCCCGGACCTCACCCCGGCCCGGTAGCTCCCCCACCCCGCAACCCCACCACTTCCTCCCGGAAGGGATCCCCCACCATGGCCGCACCTTCCTTCCCCCACCCGTCCCACCGGCCGGCGCTCACCCGCCGGGCGCTGCTCGGCGGTGGCGTCGCCCTCATCGCGGCCGGCGCCCTCGCCGGCTGCGGCAGCGGCGACAGCGCCGGCGCCAAGGGCCGCGGCGGCACCCTCACCGTCGGCTTCGACAACGAACCCACCACCCTGGACCCGGCGCTGAGCAGCGCCATATCCTCCGACCGCAGCGTGCTCAACCTCTTCTACGACACCCTGCTGCGCCAGCAGCGCGACGGCTCGTTCGTCCCGGCGCTGGCCGAGAAGTGGACCGTCGAGGGCACCACCGTCACCTTCACCCTGCGCGCGGGGGTGACCTTCCACGACGGCACCCCGTTCGACGCCGAGGCCGCCGCGTTCAACCTGCGCCGGGTCATCGACCCGGCGACCAAGTCCACCAAGGCCGGCGCGTTGAAGAAACTCGCCGCCGTCGACGTGGTCGACCCGAGGACGCTGCGCCTGACCCTGAAGGCCACCGATCCGCTGCTGCTGGTCCAGCTCGCCCACGAACCCGGCATGATGGCCTCGCCCACCGCCGTCAAGGCCGGCGAGTACGGCCGCAAACCGGTCGGCACCGGCCCGTTCGTCTTCGACGCCTGGCGCTCCAAGGTCCAGCTCACCGGCAAGCGCAACCCGAAGTACTGGCGCAAGGCCGCCGACGGCACCGCCCTGCCCCGGCTCGACCAGGTCGTCTACCGCTTCGTCACCGACACCAAGGTGCTGCGCGCCGAGATCTCCACCGGTGGGGTGCAACTGGTCCGGGTGCTGCCGCCGGAGGAGTTCGGCCAGCTCAAGAGCGACCGGCAGGTGGTGCTGGAGGACATCGGCGTGCGCCGCTCCTACTACGTCGCGCTCAACACCACCCGCGCCCCCTTCAACGACCCGAAGCTGCGCGAGGCCTTCGCGATGGCCGTCGACCGGGCCGGGGTCGGCAAGGCCGCGGCCGCCGGCGAGTTCGACCTCGCCCCCTCCTTCGCCACCCGCAACGACTGGTTCTTCGACGGCTCCATCACCCCGCCGCCGCTGAACCCGGCGAAGGCGAAGGCCGCCCTCGGCGGCCGGCCGGTGCCGATCACCGTCGTGGCCCGGCGCCGGGCCCCCGACCCGACCATCGCCGAACTGCTCCAGTCCCAGCTCACCGCCGCCGGCTTCGACCCGAAGGTCGAGGTGCTGGAGGCGCAGACCCAGCTCGACCGGATGCGCAAGCAGGACTTCGACGCCGCGCTGCTGGTCATCGACATTCCCCGGCTCGACCCGTCGCTCTCCTTCGACCCGTACTTCGCGAGCAAGGGCTCCAACAACTGGTCCGGGCTGGCCGACGCCGAGCTGGACGGGCTGCTGGAGAAGGCGGTCGGCACCGAGGACCGGGCGGTGCGCAAGCAGGCGTACGTCGACGTGCAGCGGCGCATCGTCGGCCAGAACTACTGGGTGTTCCTGCACCAGCCCCGCTCGCCGCTGATCCACAGCGCCAAGCTCACCGGGATCGTGCTCAACGTCGACGGCCAGTGGCGCCTCGACGAAGCCGAGCTCGCGTCCTGAGGGCCGGCGCATGTCCCTGTTGGAGATCACCGGCCTGACCGTCACCTTCACCGGTGACGGCGGCCCGGTCCGCGCCGTGGACGGGGTGGACCTGCACGTCGAGGCGGGGGAGACCCTCGCCGTGGTGGGGGAGTCCGGGTCCGGCAAGACCGTCACCGCGCTCAGCGTCCTCGGCCTCACCCCGCGCCCGCCCGGCTGCGAGACCGGCGGCGCGATCCGGCTCGACGGCGTCGACCTCACGGACCTGGACGCCCGCGGCTGGCGCTCCGTCCGCGGCGGCCGGGTGGCCATGGTGTTCCAGGACCCGTCCGCCGCGCTCAACCCGCTGCTCACCCTCGGTACCCAGATCGCCGACGCGGTCCGCGCCCACGAGCCGGTCTCCCGCACCGCGGCCCGGGACCGGGCCGTGGCCGCCCTGGAGCTGGCCCGGCTGCCCGGCCCGGCGTCCCGGCTCGGCCAGTACCCGCACCAGCTCTCCGGCGGCATGCGGCAGCGGGCGGCGATCGCCCTGGCCATCGCCGCCCGGCCGAAGCTGCTCATCGCCGACGAGCCCACCACCGCCCTCGACGTCGGCGTGCAGGCCGAGATCCTGGACATGCTCGACACGCTGCGCCGGGACCTCGGCATGGGGCTGGTCCTGATCACCCACGACCTGGGCACGGTGGCCAGCCACGCCGACCGGGTCGCGGTGATGTACGCCGGCCGGGTGGTGGAGACCGGCCCCACCCGGCAGGTCCTCGACGACCCCCGGATGCCGTACACCCGGGCGCTGCTCGACGCGACCCCCCGGCTCGACGCGCCGGCCCGGCAGCGGCTCGCCTCCATCGGGGGCCAGCCGCCCGACCTGAGCGTGCCGGCGCCCGGCTGCGCCTTCGCCCCCCGCTGCCCGGTCGTGCTGGACCGTTGCCACCACGAGCGGCCGGCGCTGGAACTGCACGCGCCGGAGCAGCGGGCGGCCTGCCTCAACCCGCTGCCGGCCGGCGCCGTGACCCTCGGGCCGGTCGGCGGGGAGCACGACGCGCCGACCGACGCCGCCGCGCCGGACGGCGAGCCGATCGCCGAGTTCGACCGGGTGGCGCTGCACTACCCGGTCCGCAAGGGGCCGCTGCGCCGGGTCGTCGACCACGTCCGGGCCGTCGACGGGGTGAGCCTGCGGTTGCACCCCGGGCGCACCCTGGCCCTGGTCGGCGAGTCCGGCTCCGGCAAGACCAGCCTCACCCGCACCCTGCTGCGGCTGGAACGACCCACCGGCGGCGCCGTCCGCTACGACGGCATCGACGTCACCCGCCCCGACCGGGAACAGCTGCGCCGGTTGCAGCGCGAGGTGCAGGTGGTCTTCCAGAACCCGTACGCCAGCCTCGACCCCCGGATGACCGTCGGGCAGATCCTCGCCGAACCGCTGCGGGTGCACGGCCTGGAGGCCGGCCGGGCCGAGCTGGCCCGGCTGCTGGCCCAGGTCGGCCTGGACGACGCCGCGCTGGACCGGTATCCGGCCGCCTTCTCCGGCGGGCAGCGCCAACGCGTCGCCATCGCCCGGGCGCTGGGCCTGCGCCCCCGGCTGATCGTCTGCGACGAGGCGGTCAGCGCGCTGGACGTCTCCATCCAGGCCCAGGTGCTCAACCTCCTCGCCGACCTGCAACGCGAACACGGGCTGGCGTACCTGTTCATCACCCACGACCTGGCGGTGGTCCGGTCGGTGGCGCACGACATCGCGGTGATGCGCGCCGGTGTCGTCGTCGAGCAGGGCCCCGCCGAACGCATCTACGACCGGCCCACCCACGAGTACACCCGGCGGCTGCTGGAGATGGCCCCCGGCCACCCCACCCACGCCCGGACCGGAAGGACAGCGCAGTGGTCCAGATAACCCAGGTACGGCTCACCCCCGTCAACACCCCCCGGCACGGCAGCATCACCTGCGGACACGTACTGGTCGAACTCCACACCGACGACGAGCAGCTGGTCGGGGTGGGGGAGATGTCGGACTTCCAGCACCTGCCCCGCTACCACGTCGACGTGGCCGACCTCGAGGGCACGCTCAACGAGCTGCTCGTCGGCCTCGACGCGCTCGCCATCACCGAGGTCGAGGCGCGGCTGGAACGCAACTTCCCGCAGGCCGGCTACATCTACGACAAGAGCCGCACGATCAAGTGCGGGGTCGACGTGGCGATGTGGGACCTGGCGGCGAAGCGGCTCGGCGTCCGGGTGGTCGACCTGCTCGGCGGGCCGGTCCGCGACTCCGTCCCGATCGCCTACCCGGTCTTCCGGCAGCAGCGCGAGGACGACGTCGAGCGCAACCTCGCGATGGTCGCCCGCCGCGTCGCCGAGGGATTCGACCACTTCCGGGTGTACGTGGGCCGCCGCCTCGACCTCGACGAGGCGTTCCTGCGCGCCGCCCGGGACCGGTTCGGCGACGCGATCACCCTCAAGTCGCTGGACTTCTCCAACCTGCTCGACCCCCGCGCCGCCTGCCGGTTCGTCGACCGGGTCGCCGACGTCGGCTTCGACCTGGTCGAGTCGCCGGCGCCGCACCACGACCTGCGCGGCCTGGCGTACGCCCGGGACCGGCTGCCGGTGCCGGTCAGCGAGCACGTCTACAGCTTCCGGTGGGCGCTGGACCTGGCCGCCGCCGACGCGGTGGACGTCTTCAACGTCAGCGTCATCGCCATCGGTGGGATCACCCCCGCCCGGCGGGTCTTCGCCATCGCCGAGGCGGCCGGGAAGTCCTGCCTGGTCGGCACCACCCAGGAGCTCTCCATCGGCACCGCCGCCGCGGCGCACGTGGCGATGGCGACGCCCTCGGTCACGCTGCCCAGCGACCCGGTCGGTCCGCTGCTCTACACCCGCGACGTGGTCCGTGAGCCGGTCAGCTACGTCGGCGGGCGGCTGCGCGTACCGGACGGTCCCGGCCTGGGCATGGTCCTCGACCCGGAGCGGGTGGCCGCCTGCGCCGGCCCGCTGACCTGGGCGGCCACCGACGCGGCGGCCGTGGTCGACCGCGCCCCGGCCGCCGGTCCGGCACCGGACGGCGCCGCGCCGGCCGGCGTGGCGGGCCGGTGAGCCGGCTCGACGGGCGGGTCGCCCTGGTCACCGGGGGCGGCCGCAACATCGGCCTGGCCATCGCCCGCCGGCTCGCCGCCGACGGCGCCGCGGTCGCGGTCAACGGCCCCGACTCCGACGAGCTCGCCGTCGCCGTCAAGGACCTCGGCGGGGACGCCGCGCCGTTCCCGGCCGACGTCTCCGACCCGGCCGCGGTGGAGGCGATGGTGGCCGCCGTGGTCGACCGGTACGGCCGGCTCGACGTGCTGGTCAACAACGCGGCCGTACCGATGGCCGGCCGGGTGCCCCTGCTGGAGCTGGACCTCGCCGACTGGGACCGCAGCTTCGCCGTCAACGCCCGCGGCGTCTTTCTCTGCACCGTCGCCGCCGCCCGGGTGATGCCGGCCGGCGGGTCGGTGGTCAACATCTCCTCGGTCGGCGCCACCCGGGCGCACCGCAACGCGGTCGCCTACGACGCCACCAAGGGCGCCGTCGAGGCCGCCACCCGGGCCATCGCCCTGGACCTCGCTCCGCGCGGGATCCGGGTCAACGCCGTCGCCCCCGGCGCCATCGCCAACGACCGGTTCGACGCCCTCGACCCGGCCGCGAAGCGGGCCCGGGCGCTGCCCGTCCCGCTCGGGCGGGTCGGCACCGGCGCCGACATCGCCGCCGCCGTCTCCTTCCTCGCCTCGGACGACGCCGCGTACATCACCGGCCAGGTGATCACCGTCGACGGCGGCCTCTCCGTCCAGGCCCGACCACCGGGGATCGACCCGATCCTCGACTCCGCTCCCGCAGAAGGCCAGCAGCCATGACCAACCCGCCCCCCGCCCGGTCCGACCTCGCCCCGCTCGACCCCGACGACCTGGCCGCCCTCGGCGCCGCCAGCACCGCCACCATCACCACCCAGCTGTTCAAGCACGGCCTGCGCAACACGTTCCTGGCCGGGCTGCGCTGCCAGAGCCCGCACGCGCCGAGGCTGCTCGGCGAGGCGTTCACGCTGCGCTACATCCCGGCCCGGGAGGACATCGACGTCCTGGACGTGTACGCCGACTACGACCACCCGCAACGCCTCGCCGTGGAGTCCGTCGGTCCCGGCCAGGTCCTCGTCGTCGACTGCCGGGAGCAGGGCCGCGCCGCCTCCGCCGGTCACATCCTGCTCACCCGCCTGGCCGCGCGCGGCGCCGCCGGCATGGTCACCGACGGCACGCTGCGCGACATCGGCGGCATCGCCGAGCTGCGGCTGCCCGTCTTCGCCGCCGGCGCCGCGGCGATGACCAACCTGGCCCAGCACCACGCCGTCGACCTCCAGGTGCCGATCGGCTGCGCCGGGGTGGCCGTCTACCCGGGCGACGTCCTCGTCGGCGACGCCGACGGGGTGGTCTGCGTACCCCGGCACCTGGTCCCGGTGATCGCCCGGCCGGCCCGCGAGCAGGAGGAGCTGGAGACGTACCTGCAGCAGCAGGTCGCCCTCGGCGCGCCGCTGCGCGGCACCTACCCGCCGGACGCGGAGACCCTGCGCGCGTACGACGAGAGCCGATCCGTGGTCGAGCCCCGGTGACCCGGCGCCTTTGCCCGTCCGGCGCACCCCCGGCGGACCGGCGGACCACCGCGGGGGTCGCCCGGTAGTCCGTCCGGCAGCACCCGTAGCACCCCATCCGTCCCGTCCCAGGAGGTACCTGTGCCCCGACACACACCCCTGCACCTCGCCCTGGCCCTCACCCTCGTCGGTGTCACTGTCGCCGTGCCGGCCGGCCCGGCGCACGCCGCCGACCTCGCCGACACCTTCGACGGCGCCACCGTCGGCACCACCCCCGCCGGCTGGACCGTCGGCGGGGGTGGCGGTGACGCCACCGTCGCCGACGTCGCCGGCACCGGCGACCGGAGTCTGCGCCTGACCGACACCTCGACCGCCGCTCCGGTCACCGCCACCCGGTCCTTCGGCGTCACCTCCGCCACCGTCGTGGCCAACGCCCGGCTGCGCGCCGCGCAGACCACCGCCGTCGTCGGCCTGCACCTGGACAGCGTCGCCGGGCACACCGTCACCGTCGCCATGGACGGCGCCGGCCGCTTGTACACCTACTCCGGCGCCACCCGGGTCGACCTGGGCGCCTACACCGCCAACCGGTGGTACGACGTCCGCATCGTCGCCCGCCCCGGCACGTCGACCGCCAGCGTGTGGATCGACGGGCAGCGGCGGGCCACCAACCTGTCGTTCCGGGTGGGCGCCACCAGCCTCGCCGCCGTGCAGGTCGGCGTGGCGGCCGGCGACACCGGCACGGCCTGGGTCGACGACGTGCGGACCAAGACCGAGCCGAACCCGGTGAGCTGGCCGCAGGTCGGCACGGTCGCGCCCCGCAGCGCCGCCCAGATCGGCTCCTCCAAGCTGATCGTCGGCGCGGAGACCCTGGACCGGGACTACACCGACTACCAGTCCTACAAGGGCTACCTCGGCCCGCTGGGGGCGACCCGGGCCCGGTTCCAGGCCGGCTGGGCCAAGACCGAGAAGGTCAAGGGCAGCTACGACTGGGCCTGGCTGGACACGGTCGTGAACGACGCGGTGTCCCGGGGCGTCCGGCCGTGGTTGCAGACCTCCTACGGCAACCCGATCTACACCGGGGGCGGCGGCGCCGGCCTCGGCGGGCAGGTGCCCAGCTCGGCGGAGGCCCTGGCGGCCTGGGACGCCTGGGTCCGCGCCCTGGTGAACCGGTACTCCGACCGGGTCGACGAGTGGGAGATCTGGAACGAGCCGAACCTCGGCGGGGTCGACACCACGGTGTACGCCGACTTCCTCGTCCGTACCGCCACCCGGGTCCGGGCGGCGCAACCCGGTGCGGTGATCTGGTGCTGCGCCCTGGCCGGCGTCGAACGCTCCTACGCCGACGCGGTGCTGACCCGGGTGCGTTCCCTCGGCAAGCTCGACCTGATCGACGGCATCACCTACCACCCGTACAACGCCAACCCGGACGCCTCCTACGAGCAGGTGCGGCTGCTGCGGGTGACGGCGGACAGCTTCTCGCCCGACCTGCTGATCCGCCAGGGCGAGAACGGGGCGCCGAGCCGACCGAACAGCTTCGGGGCGCTGGGCGAGCTGAACTGGACCGAGCTGGCGCAGGCCAAGTGGATGCTGCGCCGGACCATCGCCGACCTCGGTCGGGGGATCAGCACCAGTGTGTTCAGCATCTCCGACCTGCACTACCCGTCGAAGGTCAACTCCAAGGGCCTGGTCCGCACCGGCACCGACAAGAAGGTCCGCTACGCCAAGCCGTCCTACTACGCCATCCAGTCGGCGGCCGCGCTCTTCGACGACACGATGACCCCGATCAACGGGTACGGCTACACCGACGACACCACCTCCCCGGTGGCGGTGCAGGCGTTCCGCAAGTCCGGCACCGGACGGCAGTCGGTGGCGCTGTGGTTCAACTCGGCCACGCCCGGCGACGACAACACCCGTACGCCGGTCACGGTCACCTTCAGCGCCGGCAGCTTCGCCGACCCGGTCTACGTCGACCCGCGCACCGGCGCGGTCTACGACATCCCGGCGGCGAACTGGTCGCAGTCGGGCACCTCGTACACCTTCACCGGGGTGCCGCTCTACGACTCGCCGATCCTGATCGCCGACCGGTCCGTCATCGGCCTGTGACGGCCGCCGGCCGTCCGGCCGGCCCCCGCTGAACCAGCGTGGCGGTCCCCGTGCCCACCCTCCACGGGGACCGCCACGCCATCGAGGGAGAGACCCGTGACCCTGCCCCCGCCCGTCCTGGCCGAGCTGCGGGCGATCGTCGGCGCCGCGAACGTGCACGACGCCGACGGCGACCTCGTCGCCTACGCCCGCGACGCCACCCCGCTGTTCCACCACCGGCCCGACGTGGTCGTCTTCCCCGCCGACACCGCCCAGGTGGCGGCGGTGCTCGCCACCGCCACCCGGCACGGCGTGCCGGTGGTGCCGCGCGGCGCCGGCTCGAACCTCTGCGCGGCCACCGTGCCGCTGCACGGCGGCATCGTGCTGGTGCTGACCCGGCTCGACCGGATCCTCGAGGTCAGCGCCGACGAACTGCTGGCCCGGGTGCAGCCCGGCGTCACCAGCGCCCGGCTGGCCGACGCCGCCGCCGCGCGGGGGCTGCTCTGGGCGCCCGACCCGGGCAGCCGCACCGTCGCCACCGTGGGCGGCACCATCGCCACCTGCGCCGGCGGGCTGCGCGGCCTGAAGTACGGGGTGACCCGCAACTACGTCCTCGGGCTGGAGGCGGTGCTCGCCACCGGCGAGGTGATCCGCACCGGCGGCCGGCTCTGGAAGGACGTGGCCGGCTACGACCTGACCCGGCTGCTGACCGGCTCGGAGGGCACCCTCGCGGTGATCACCGAGGCGACCGTGGCGCTGCTGCCCGCGCCCGCGGCGTCGAACACCGGGGTGGCCTACTTCCGTACCCTCGCCGAGGCCGGCGCGGCCGTCGCCGCCGTGATCCGCGCCGGGCTGGTCCCGGCGACCCTGGAGTTCCTCGACCGCTCCTGCATGGACGCGGTGGAGGACTTCGCCGGCCTCGGGCTGCGCGCCGACGCGGGCGCCCTGCTGCTCTTCGGTGACGACGGCCCGCCGGAGACCGTCGAGCGGCACCTGGCGCGAATCGGCGTGGCCTGCGCCGACGCGGGCGCGATCGAGGTCACCACCGCCCGGGAGGTGGCCCAGGCGGAGGCGCTGCTCGCCGCCCGGCGGTGCGCCCTGCCCGCGCTGTCCCGCCGGGGCGGGGTGACCATCCTGGAGGACGCGACGGTGCCGCGTCCCCGGCTGGCCGAGATGGTCGACCGGATCGACGCGATCGCCGCCCGGCATGGCGTCGCCATCGCCACCTTCGGCCACGCCGGCGACGGCAACCTGCACCCCACCTGCGTGCTGGAGTCCGCCCGGGACTCCGACGCGGTCCGGCGGGCCGAGGCGGCCTTCGCCGACATCTTCGCCGCCGCCCTCGACCTGGGCGGGACGATCACCGGCGAGCACGGGGTGGGCGCGGCGAAGCTGCCGTTCCTCACCGCCCGGCTCGGCGCCGACCAGATGGCCCTGCTGCGGCGGATCAAGACCGCCTTCGACCCGGCCGGCATCCTCAACCCCGGAAAGGTGGGCTCGTGAGCGGGAACGTCTTCGACCCCGGGCAGCTGTCCCGCTGCATCTCCTGCGGCTTCTGCCTGCCGGCCTGCCCCACGTACGCGATGACCGGCGACGAGGCGTCCTCGCCACGCGGGCGGATCACCCTGATGCGGGCCCTGGAGGAGGGCGTCCTGCCGACCGACGACGAGACCCTGCACGAGCAGGCCTCGTTCTGCCTGGGCTGCCGGGCCTGCGAGCCGGTCTGCCCGGCCGGGGTGGAGTACGGCAGCCTGCTGGAGCAGTGGCGGGTGCACCAGTGGCGGGGCCGACGGCGACCGCTGCTCGCCCGGGCGCTGATCCTGGTCGCCGGGTGGCGTTGGCTGCTGCGCCTGCTCGGCGTGGTGCGCCGCGCGGCCCGCGGCGGCCCGGTGGCCCGGGACGGCGGCGCGCAGCTCATGCTCGGCTGCTTCGAGCGGGGTCTCTACCCCGGCGTCAGCCGGGCCGCCCGGACGCTCGACCCGGAGCTGGCCGTGCCCACCGGGCAGGGCTGCTGCGGCGCGCTGCACGCGCACAACGGCGACCTGGCCGGCGGCGAGCGGCTGGCCCGCCGCCTCGGCGCGGACCTGCCCGGCACCATCGTGACCACCTCCGGCGGCTGCGCCGCCCACCTCGCCGCCGTGCTGGGTCGGGACCGGGTCCGTGAGCTGTCCACCTGGCTGGCGTCGGAGCCGCCAACGGGGGAGGTGCGGGTCGGTGACCGGCGGGCCCGGGTCGCCCTCCAGGACTCCTGCCACCTGCGCAACGGGTTGGGCGTGCACGCCCAACCGCGGGCGCTGCTGCGCGCGGTGGCCGACCACGTCGAGTTGCCCTCGGCCGCCACCTGCTGCGGCGCCGCCGGCACCTACGCCCTGCTGCGGCCGGCGGACTCCCGGCGGATCCTCGACGCCAAGATCGACGAGATCGAGGCCGCCGGGATCGACTACGTCGTCGCGGTCAACCCCGGCTGCCTGCGCCAGCTGCGGACCGGCCTGCGCCGGCGCCGATCCGCCGTCCGCGCCGTGCACCTGGCCGAACTCCTCGCCGCCGCGCGGTGAACCCTCGGACGCGGGTGCCCTGACCCGCGCACCGTGATCCACCTGGCCATCCGCGCCCTGCGGCGGCGGGCGTTCCCCGGGCGTGCGGCATCTCGTCAACCCGCGACGGCGGACCCGACAGCCGTGCCAGACTCGTCTTCGCCGACGGTCGGGCGGCCCGGCGCAGGCCGGCCGGCGGGGCGGCGCGTCGTCCTCGACGCCCCGCTGCCCGCCGCCGCTCCCGGTGGGCTCGGCTCGCCGACGGTGCCACCGGCGGGCTGTCCACGACCGGTGCAGGCCCATGACTGATGACGGAGAGCCTGGTGGACACTCAGACCGCGACTGGCGGCATGCACGTCGACATCCTCGTGATCGGCTTCGGCGCGGGTGGCAAGGCGGTGGCCGCGGCGATGGGCCGGCTCGGCAAGCGGGTGGTGATCGTCGAGCGGTCGGACCGGATGTACGGGGGCACCTGTCCCAACGTCGGCTGCATCCCCAGCAAGGGGCTCGTCCACCACTCCCGCAAACGCCGCCCGTCCGACCCTCCGCAGGAGTGGTACGAGCGGTCCGTCGACAAGGTCCAGGCCGTCCGGGAGACGATGCGCAGCGGCAGCTTCGCGGCGCTCGACGGTGCCGACAACATCTCCGTCATCACCGGCCCCGCGACCTTCGTCGATGCGCACACCGTCCGGGTGGACTCCGGCGGCGACCCGCTCACGATCAGCGCCGAGACGATCCTGATCAACACCGGTTCCGAGCCGATCATCCCCGACCTCCCCGGCCTCCGCGAGAGCGCACACACCACGGACAGCACCGGTCTGATCGAGAACCCGACCCTGCCCGGCCGACTGGCGATCATCGGCGGCGGCTACCTCGGCATCGAGTTCGCCTCCATCTACCGGCAGTTCGGCTCCCAGGTCACGGTCTTCGAGATGGCCCCGAGGATCCTGCTGCGCGAGGACGACGACGTCGCCGCTGCCGCCGAGGCCATCCTCACCGGCGAGGGCATCGAGATCGTGGCGGGCGCGCGGGTCACCGAGGTCCGCGACACCGACACCGGTGCCACCGTCACCTACGAGCGGGACGGCCGGCAGCACACCCTTGAGGTCGACACCATCCTTGCCGCCCCCGGTCGGGCGCCGGCCACCCGTGGCCTCGGGCTGGATGCCGCCGGTGTGCGGACCACCGAACGCGGGGCGGCCGAGGTCGACCAGTACCTGCGCACGAGCCAGCCGCACATCTACGCCCTCGGCGACGTCAACGGTGGCCAGCAGTTCACCTACATCTCCTACGACGACAGCCGGATCGTCCTCGACCAACTCGTCGGCGAGGGACGACGTGCGGTTCCCGACCGGGTCGCGGTGCCCCACACCTTGTTCATGACCCCACCGCTGGCGACCGTGGGGCTCACCGAGCGGGACGCCCGCGCTGCCGGTCACCGGTTGCGGATCGCCAGCCGGCCGGTCGCGGAGATCGCCGGGATGCCTCGCGCCCCGGCCGTCGAGGAGACCCGCGGACTCATGAAGTTCGTGATCGACGCCGATACCGACCAGATCCTCGGCGCCGCCCTGCTGAGCATCGACGCCCAGGAGCTGATCAACACGGTGGCGCTGGCCATCCGGCACGGCATCACCGCCACCGACCTGCGCGACGGCATCTACAGCCATCCCAGCTCGACCGAGGCGTTCAACGGCCTGCTGGCCACCGCCGTCCCCGCCGAGGAGCGGCTTGCCGGGGACTGACGGCGACGCCCTGATCCCGGCGAGCAGGATCAGGGCGTCGGGACCCACCGTCCGCGGGGTGACGCCGCCCGGGTGGGGCGGCGGTACCGTTCCGCCGCGCGCTCAGTCCCGGAACGACTGGCGGACGACGCCGCCGACCAGCGCGCACCACGTGCTGGTGCTGACCCTGCCGGTCGCCGGCAGGCCGTGCAGCCGCTGGATGTCCTCGACGGCCTTCTTCGTCGCGTGGTCGTACTCGCCGGTGACGGTGACCTCGGCGTAGCCCTTCCAGTTGAGGATGAACTGCACCGCCTCGACCGGCAGGCCGGTGGCGTCCTTCTCCAGCTCCGGGGCGAGGGTCTCCCAGGTGGGGCCGGTGATGGTGGCGTCGACGTCGACCGGGATGGCGTTGCGCGCCTGCCAGTCCTGCACGGCGGCGACGGTGGCGGCGTCGAAGGCGCTGTTCGGCGTGACCGCGTAGCCGCGGTGGGCGAGCAGGTACTGGGCGACCCGGACGGCGGGGGAGCTGACGAAGCGCCACAGGTCCGGCCAGCGGCGGGCCGGCACGTCGGCCAGGTCGGTGCCGAGCTTGCGGAACACCTGGCGGCGCACGTCCGGGAAGAGCCGGTAGAACGCCGCGCCCGGGCAGAGGGTGGTGCGGAAGTCCCAGTGGCCGAAGATGTCGTGCGCGTGCAGGCCGTACTGCTTGCAGATGGTGGTGCAGAGCCGTACCAGCGAGTCGAGCAGCTCCTCCGGCGGCGTCTCGGTGACGTAGGTGCCCTCGTTCTCGATGCCGATCGACCGGCCGTTCTCCCCGGGGCAGTGGGCCGAGACCATCTGCCGGTCGCCGGCCTGGAGCCGCTCCAGGCTGCCGCGGCGCCCCTCCATCACGTAGCCGCCCCGGCTGATGGTGAAGTGCTGGCCGGTGTCGGACCAGCCGTTGCCGTCCATGTGCAGGTCCTGGCAGTCCCGGGCGAGCTTGATCGCCTGCGCCTCGGAGTAGTCCGTGACGTTCGGGAAGGCCATGTGGTGCACGATGATCTTGTTGGTGGGGATGGCGCTGGTCACCAGCGAGCCGGCCGGTGGGCGGGCGCCCCACTCGTCGCAGCTGTAGATCCAGTCGAGGTCCGCGCCGGGGTCGGCCTGCGCGGTGGCCGGAAAGGCCAGTTCGGACCCGACGACCGCGACGGTGGCCGCGCCCAGGCCGGCGCGGAGCAGGGTACGACGGTCGTATGCGGGCTGGTCGACGTGCATGGCATCTCCTCGGCGGGGGCCGGCGGGGCTGGGGGGGCGATGAAAAGGAACTCCAGCGGTCGTGCGTGACGTGGAGGATATTGCCATCGGCGGCCGGAGCGCTAGAGGCCCACGTTGATCAGTTGCGAATGGACCGACCGGGGGTGCGAGGGGTCGGCGCGGCGTGGGATCGCGTCGCGGTGGAGGCTGGGGTCAGTCGCCGGTCGTCGCCGGCCGGGGTCGCCCGCGGCGGGCCACGGAGGCCCGACGCATCTTGACGTAGTTGCCGCACCCGGCCATGGAGCACCAGCGGCGGGCCTGGTTGCGGGAGGCGTCGTAGTAGGCCCAGCGGCACGTGTCGCGGTCGCACACCTTGAGCCGCGGCCACGTGTGGTCCTCGCCGCACCGCCGGATCGCGTCGACGAGCTGCGCCAGGGCCTGGTCGAAGGCGGTGGCTCCGGCGGCGACGAGCTGGTGGCCGCCGTCGGTGAAGGTCAGCCGGACCGGCACCCCGGCCAGGGCCTGGTTGAGCGCCGCGATCGCCGTGGGATCGGCGGGGTGACCGGCGTGGCCCAGGAGCACGGCGCGCAGACCTTCCCGGATCGTCCTGGCGACGGCGAGGTCCGCCGGGCGCAGGCGCGCGTCGGCGCGGATCAGCCGCCGCGCCGCGAACCAGTCGCGCAGCCGGTCGGGCGTGGTCAGCGACTCCTCGTCGACCTGCGGCTCGAAGGTGTTGACGAAGTCGCGTACCAGTCGGGCGGCGGGCGGGACCGCTGCCTCCTCCGTCACGGGCGACCTCCCTCGTTCACACCAGCGTAGTGCCTTGACAGGTGTGACTGGCTCTTGCCATGGTCTCTTGTGTACACCGGCAAAGCGGTTTCACCGGTGTGAGATACGGGAACGAATGCGGGGGCGCTGCCCCGGCGGCACGGACGGGAGGGAGAGTCATGGGTGCCACGCTCAGGGACGTGGCACGGCTCGCCGACGTGTCGGTGAAGACGGTCTCCAACGTCGTGAACGGCTATCCCCACGTCAGCGCGGCCCTCCGCCACCGGGTCCAGGCGGCGGTCGAGGAACTCGGCTACCGGCCCAACGCCGCCGCGCGCCACCTGCGCACCGGACGCAGCGGGATGCTCGCCCTCGTCGTGTCCGCCATCGACCTGCCGTACGCCGACGAACTCACGCGGGAGGTCACCGACGCCGCCGCGCGGCGCGGCTACCGGGTCAGCGTCGAACAGGTCGCGGTCGACCCGGAGCCCTCGCCCGCTGGCGGCGCCCGCCCGACGCCGGTCGACGGGGTGCTGCTGGGCGCCGCTGCCCCGGCGCCGGGGCTGATCGAGGCGCGCGCCGCGGCCGGGACACCGGTCGTGCTGCTGGGCGAGAGCGGCGACGGGCGCTGCGACCACGTCGCCATCGACCACACCCGCGCCGCCCGGGACGCGACCGAGCATCTCCTGGCCTCGGGTCGGCGCGACATCGCCGCCATCGGCGCCCACCCACGCAGATCCGCCGCCACCCCGCAGCCGCGCACCGCCGGCTACCGGGCGGCGATGCGCCGCGCCGGGCTGGCACCGCCGCCGGGCTACCTGCAACCGGCCCGGCGCCACCGGCGCGCCGACGGCTATCGCGCTGCCCGGGAACTGCTGGACCACCGGCGGCGCCCCGACGCCCTCTTCTGCTTCTCGGACCTGCTGGCGATCGGCGCCATGCGGGCCGTCTTCGACGCCGGACTCAGCGTTCCCGACGACCTCGCCGTCATCGGCGTCGGCGACCTCGAGGAGGGGCGCTACTCCCGCCCGGCCCTGAGCACCATCTCGGCCGACACCGCCTTCATCGCCCGCGAGGCCGTCGACCGGATCGTCGCCCGGATCAGCCACCCGGACGCCGCCGTCGTCCAGGTCACCGCCCCGCACGCGGTGCTGGCGCGGGAGAGCTGCGGCGTCACCGCCCCGCCCACCGCTTCCGCTCGGGCGGGCCGCGGCGGTCCGGGGCGGGGCGGGCGCGGGTAGCCGCGGTCAGCCGCCGGCGGCGAACCGGTCCAGGGCGCGCACGACGTGGTGCCGCGTCTCGGCGGTGCCCAGGTGTCCCGCCTCCTCGACCACGATCAGCTCCGAGTCCGGCCAGGCCTGGTGGAGCTCCCACGCGGTGACGAGCCCACCGCCCAGGTCGAGCCGGCCGTGGATCAGCACGCCGGGGATGCCGGCCAGCCGGTGCGCGTCGCGCAGCAGCTCGCCCTCCTCCAGCCAGACGCCGTGGGAGAAGTACCACGAGCAGATCCGCACCATGGCGGTGCGGGCGGCCGACGGGCGGTCGCCGTACGGGTTGTGGGCGCCCTTCGTCTCCGCCGAGACCACCGCGTCCTCCCAGGCGCACCAGTCGATGGTGGCCCGCTCCCGCACCGCCGGGTCGGGGTCCTCCAGCAGCCGGGCGTACGCGGCCACCACGTCGCCGTCGCGTGGGGTGCCCGGGGCGCCGGCGAGGAAGCGGTCCCACTGCTCCGGGAAGAACCGGCCCACTCCCCGGTAGAGCCAGTCGATCTCAACGCGGCGGCTCATGGTGACGGCGGCGATGACGATCGCGGAGACCCGGTCGGGGTGCCGCTCGGCGTACGCGAGGATGAGGGTGGACCCCCACGAGCCGCCGTGCAGCAGCCAGCGGTCGACGCCCAGGTGCTCGCGCAGCCGTTCCATGTCGGCGACCAGGTGGTGCGTGGTGTTGTGCCGCATCGGAGTGGCCGGGTCGCTCGCGTGCGGCGTGCTGCGGCCGCAGCCGCGCTGGTCGAACAGGATCACCCGGTAGCGGTCCGGGTCGAAGAAGCGGCGGACCTCGGTGCCGCAGCCCGACCCCGGCCCGCCGTGCACGACGAGGGCGGGTGTGCCGTGCGGGTTGCCGCAGGCCTCCCAGTAGACGGCGTTGCCGTCACCGACGTCGAGCATGCCGTGCTCGTACGGCTCGATCGGCGGATACCGCTCGTCCATCGCGCCTTCCCCTCGTCCAGATACAACAGCGCTGTTACATTACGCCACATGTCCGAACGCCCGCCCGGCCCGGAACTGCTCGGCACCCGGCTGCGCCACCTGCTGGAGCTGCTCGACGGGGCCGTCGCCGCCAGCTACGCCGATGTGGGCCTGCCCGGGTTCCGGCCCCGCTTCACCCCGGTGATCCGAGCGCTGGCCCGGACCGGCCCCGCCGCGATCCGCGACCTCGCCCGAGCCACCGGCGTGACGCACTCCGCCGCCAGCCAGACGGTGGCGCAGATGGCGAAGGAGGGCCTGGTCACCCTCGCCCCCGGGGACGACGGCCGGCAGCGCATCGTCCACCTGACCGGCCGGGCCGAGTCGCTGCTGCTGGTGCTCGACGCGGAGTGGGCGGCCACCACCGAGGCGGCCGGCAGGCTCGAGGCGGAGCTGTCGTACCCGCTCAGCCGAGTCGTCGACGAGGCGCTCGCCGCCCTGGGCCGGCGCCCGATGCGCGAGCGGATCGCCGACGTGCTGTCGGAGTCCACGACCTGACCGACCCGCCGCACCGGGAACACCGGACACGGCACGTGGGCCCGCATGGTCGGGCCCGGGGTGGGTATGCGCGGCGCCGGGAGGCGGGCGCCTCCGGGATCGAGGGGTCATGGGAGCCGCCACGGGTGTCGTCGGCCTGGTCATCGTCGTCGCCGTCGTCGCGCTGCTGCTGGCGTTGAGCGTACGGATGGTGCAGCAGTACCAGCGGGGCATCGTGTTCCGCTTCGGACGGGTGCTGGAGGGGATCCGGGAACCCGGGCTGCGGTTCATCGTGCCGATCGCCGACCGGATGGTCCGGGTCAGCATGCAGACCACCGTCATCGGGGTGCCCGCCCAGGGCGCCATCACCCGCGACAACGTGACGCTCACCGTCGACGCGGTCGTCTACTACCGGGTGGTCGACCCGGTGAAGGCGCTGGTCAACGTGCACGACTACCCGTCGGCGGTGCTCCAGGTGGCGCAGACCGCGCTGCGGTCGGTCATCGGCAAGGCCGACCTGGACACGGTGCTCGGCGACCGGGACCGGGTCAACGCCGAACTCAAGGCCGTGATCGACGCGCCCACCGAGAAGCCGTGGGGGCTGCTGATCGAGCGGGT
The DNA here is from genome assembly GCF_036902725.1 of Micromonospora psammae. Classification (NCBI taxonomy): domain Bacteria; kingdom Bacillati; phylum Actinomycetota; class Actinomycetes; order Micromonosporales; family Micromonosporaceae; genus Micromonospora; species Micromonospora psammae. The sequence goes on from NZ_JBAKHM010000029.1 coordinate 25,763, forward strand.
GGAGGTCAAGGACGTCTCGTTGCCGGAGGGGATGAAGCGCTCGATGTCCCGGCAGGCGGAGGCGGAGCGGGAACGCCGGGCCCGGGTCATCGCGGCCGACGGCGAGTTCCAGGCGTCGCGCCGGCTCGCCGACGCCTCGCGGGCGATGGCCGAGACGCCCGGTGCCTACCAGCTGCGGCTGCTGCAGACCGTGGTGGACGTGGCGGCGGAGAAGAACAGCACCCTGGTGATGCCCTTCCCGGTGGAGCTGCTCCGCTTCTTCGACCGGTTGGCGCCGGGCGGCGCCGGCCCGGTGGGTCCGGCGGAGTCGGCGGAGCCGCCGCTGCCCAGCGTCGCCGGGGACGGCCACCGCCGCGAGGAGCGGCGCTGACGGGACAGCGCATATACCGGTAGCGGATATATGCTGCCGCCATGAGCGACGCCCCGATGCGGGAACCCACGTTCCTGATCCTCACCGCCCTGGCGGAAACCCCCCAGCACGGCTACGGCGTGGTGGAGGACGTCCTGCGCATCTCCGACGGCCGGGTCCGGCTCCGGGCCGGCACCCTCTACGCCGTGCTCGACCGGCTCCGCGTCGACGGACTGATCGAGGTGGACCGGGAGGAGGTCGTGCAGTCCCGGCTGCGCCGCTACTACCGGCTCACCGCGCTGGGCGCCCGCCGGCTGGCCGAGGAGGCCGCCCGGCTGCGGGCCAACGCCGACGCCGCCGGGGCCCGGCTGCGCCGCCGGGGCCTGCTGCCCGAGGGCGGTGCCGCGTGACCCACCGCGACCTGGAGACCCGCTACCGCCGGTTGCTCGCCGTCCACCCCTGGGAACACCGCCGGGTGTACGAGGAGGAGATGCTCGCCGTGCTGCTGGCCGGCGCCCGACCGGGGCAACGCCGGCCCTCACCCGCCGAGGCGGTCGACCTGGTCGCCGCCGGTCTGCGCGCCCGCCTGCGGATCACCGCGCGCGGGCTGACCGATCCGGCCTGGTCCGACGCCTCCGCCGTGACCGGCCTGGTCACCGGCCTGATGCTGCTCGCCCTGGCCGGGCACGCGTTGGTCACCCAGCTGACCGTCGACCGCCGGCTGCCCCCACCTGCCGTCGTGGCCGGCGCCGACGCGGTGGACTGGCTACGACTGCTCGGCTGGGCCGGGGTCTGCGCCGCCGCGCTGCTCGGCTGGCGACGGGTCGCCGCCACGCTCGCCGCCACCGGTGTGCTCGCCTGGGCGGTGCTGGTCGCACCGCAGGTCACCGACAATCCCGGTCACGTGGTCGACACCCTGCCGCAGCTCCTGCTCGCCGTGGTCACGGCCGGCGCCCTCGCCGTACCGGCGCCCCGCCGCCGCGCCCTCGAGGTGCTGGGGGCGCGCCGACTCGTCGTCCTCGCCATCGCACCGCTGACCATGGCGGCGGTGCTGCTGCTCAACCGGCACACCAGCCCCGCGTTCGACAACAACACCGGTCCGGTCACCGTCCACGTCCTCTACGGGCTGGAGGCGCGCACGGAGGTGGTCCTCTGGCTCCACGTCGCCGCCCTGGCCGGCGCCGCGCTCGCCCTGCTCCTCGCCCTCGGCACGCTCACCCCGCCGGTACGACGACGCGTGGTCGTCCTGCTCATGCCGGTGCCGGCGCTGATGGTGATCATCGATACGACGCTCAGCGGCTGGATGACGTCCACCCTGCACATGGGTCACGCGATCCCGCTGGTGCCGGCCCAGTGGGCCCTGCTCGTGCTGGTGCCCCCGGTGACCTTCCTGGCCGGGGTACTGATCGTCCGACGCCGGGAGGAGACCCTGCGGGTGCTGCGCCTCGGCCGGGCCGCGGACCGGGAGCGGCCGGCCGACTGAGCGGCCCGCCGACTGGGCGGCACCCGGTCCCGGCCCGCCGTCGTCCGGACCCGGGGAAGGTAACGTTTGCGTGAATGGACCACAATGCTCGGGTGCCCCTGATCCGTGTCCATTTCCGACCGAGTGGGGAGACCGTCGCGTGACCGGCGACTGGCAGCTGTCCGGCTACACCCCGGTCCGGCAACTCGGCGCCGGTGCCTCCGGCCGGGTGCTGCTGGCCACCCACGACGCGACCGGCACTCCCGTCGCGATCAAGTACCTGACCCGCGCCATCGGTGACGACCCGGCGTTCCGGGAAGCCTTCCGCGCCGAGGCCCGCCTGCTCGTCGAGGTCGACGACCCGCACGTGTCCCGGCTCTACGAGTACGCCGAGTCGCCGGACGGCGCGGCCATCGTGATGGAACTCGTCAACGGCGTCAGCCTGCGGCAGATGCTCCGCGCCCACGGCCCGACCGAGCCGGAGGCGGCGCTCTGCGTCCTCAAGGGCTCCCTCGCCGGGCTCGCCGCCGCGCACGCCCGTGGCGTGGTGCACCGTGACTACAAACCCGAGAACGTGCTGGTCGGCGTCGACGGGCGGAGCAAGCTCGCCGACTTCGGCATCGCCGTGCCGGTGGGTGAGGACTCCGGCGGGTCGGTCGGCGGCACTCCCCGCTACATGGCCCCCGAGCAGTGGACCGGCGCGCCGGCCGGTCCCGCCTGCGACATCTACGCCGCCACGGCCACCTTCTACGAGTGCCTCACCGGCCGCCCCCCGTACGACGGGCGGGATCTGATCACCCTGCGCGAGCAGCACGCGCAGGCGCCGATCCCCACCGATCCGGCCCCGCCGCCCGTGCACGACCTGCTCCGGCAGGGCATGGCCAAGCAGCCCGCCGACCGACCGCAACCGGCCGACGTCTTCCTCGCCCGGTTGGAACAGGCCGCCGGCGACGCGTACGGCGAGGACTGGGAGGAGCGGGGCCTGCGCGAGCTGGCTCGCCGGGCCGCCCTGCTCGCGGCGCTCTTCCCGTTCCCCGACCGGGTCGACGGCGCCACGAGCCTGGCCAGCACCACCCTCGGTGCGGAGCAGCCGGCGCCGGCGCGCGGCAGGGGCCGGGGCGCGCTGCTCGGGGTGGGACTGGTCGCCGCCCTGCTCGTCGGGGGAGCGGGCCTGACCTACGCTGTCCGACACGACTCGCCGGCCTTGACCGCGGCGGGCAAGGGCTCCTCCGCCATCACCCTGCTCACCCCGAGCCCGCCCACCGCCGCGCCGGCCAGCACGGCCGCGCCGTCGCCTGCCGGCGCCACCGCCGATTCCACCGGGAGCGCCGGTGCCAGGGCCACGCCCACCCCCCGCCGCACCGCGACCCCCGGCTCGCCCCCGCCGGCCAGTCCGTCGGCGCCGCAGGACGCCACCGCGCCGATCGTCGGCAAGCTCGACGCCAGCCCCACCCAGCTCGAACCCCGGGGATGCCCGTTCGGGGACCGGTCGAGCACGGTCACCGCGACCGTCTCCGACGACCGCACCACTGCGGACAAGCTGCGCGTCCTCTTCCGCTACACGCTGGAGGGCGTCACCCGTGAGGTGTCCATGGGGCCCGTCGGGCGCGACGTGTTCCAGGGCACCCTGGGGGACCTGCCCGCGCCGAGGTCGGACACCCGCATCCCGATCGAGGTGACCGCCGTCGACGCCGCCGGCAACGCCTCCCCGCCGGCGGGACCGGTGTACGTGTCGCTCGACTCGCTCTGCGTCCTCGGCTAGGGGACGGCCGTGCAACCACGACGGTCCGTGACGGAAGGTGAACCGGGATGACCACGCCGGACGAGCGGGGCGGGGCGCTGCCCGCCCGGGACGAACCCACCGTCCACCTGTCGGAGGTGCCGGAGCGGCCGACCGCACGGCCGACGCCCGGGCCACGGTCCGCTGAAGAGCCCACCGTGCAGCTGGCAGCGGGCGAGCCGACCGTGCACGTCGCGGCGGGTGACCTCGCCGGTGACGCGACCGTGCGGCTGACGGCGGCGGAGGCCACCGGCCGGGGCGTACCGGCTGCTGCGGCGCCGGTCACCCACGTCGGCGAGGTGCGGTTCGGGCCGGGCGTGCCGGCGGCGCCCGCCTGGCCGGTAACGGCGCCGCGCCGACCCCGCCCGCTGCGCCGGCGGATCACCGCCGTGGTCTCCACGCTGCTCACCGTGGCGCTGGTCGCCGCGGTCGGGTTCTGGCTGTGGCAGCGGCTCAGCCCACTGGAGGTCACCGGCGTGCGGGTGGCCGTGCCGCAGCCCGCCGGCAACCGGTGCGACGTGACCGTGGAGGTGGTGGCCACCGTGGACACCAACGGCCGGGGCGGCGTCATCGAATACCAGTGGCTGCGCTCCGGCTCGTCGCCCGGCGCCATCCTCACCGAGCGGACCGATTGGCGGCAGCGGACCGCGACCTTCACTCTGAAGTGGACGTTCAGCGGTGCCGGCAGCACCACCGAGACGGCCACCGTCAACATCGTCTCGCCCACCCCGACCCAGGCCGCGACGGAGGTCAGCTACACCTGCCGCCGGCCGTGAGAACGTTTCCCCGGACCCGGGCCGGGGTAGGTCCCGGACCGACCGACCCGACGGACCGTGTGGAGGGCCTACATGAAAGACAACTTCGGCGACGCGGTAGGTGACGCCCTCCGCGCCGTGATGCTCTTCCTGCCCAAGGCCGTCGCCTTCGTGGCGATCCTGGTGGTGGGCTGGCTGATCGCCAAGGCCGTGCTGAAGATCGTGGACAAGGTGCTCGAGCGGGTCCACTTCGACAAGGCGGTCGAGCGGGGCGGCATCAAGACCGCGCTGGCCCGCTCCCGCTACGACGCCAGCGACATCGTGGCCAAGCTCGCCTACTACGGGGTCCTGCTGGTCACCCTCCAGCTCGCCTTCGGTATCTGGGGGCCGAACCCGATCTCCGACCTGATCGCGGGGGTCATCGCCTGGCTGCCCCGGGCGTTCGTCGCGATCGTCATCGTGGTGGTGGCCGCCGCGATCGCCACCGCCGTGAAGGACATCATCAGCAGCGCCCTCGGCGGCCTCTCCTACGGGCGGGTGCTGGCCAACATCGCCTCGGTGTTCCTCCTCGGCCTGGGCGTCATCGCCGCGCTCAACCAGATCGGCGTCGCCACCGCGGTGACTACCCCGGTGCTGATCGCCGTGCTCGCCACCATCGGCGGCATCCTGGTCGTCGGTGTCGGCGGCGGGCTGGTCCGGCCGATGCAGAGCCGGTGGGAGTCCTGGCTGACCCGCGCCGAGCAGGAGTCGCAGCTGATCGCGACGCACGCCCGGGCGTACCAGGCCGGCAAGCGGGACGTGCGCGCCCACCTGGCGCCGCCGGTCACCGCGTACGACGAGGCCGAGCGCACCCAGCCGGTGCCCCGCGACGACGACGCGGACCGTACCCAGGTGGTGCCCCGCGCCGACGAGGCGGAGCTGACCCAGCCGGTCGCCCCGTACGCCGGCCCGGACGCCACCCAGCCGACTCCGGTGGCGCCGCGGCAGTCGACCCCGACGCACGACGAGCCGACGCCGGCCGACAACGAGGCCACCATGATCATCCCGCAGGGGGACGTCGACAGGTCCCGCCGCTGACCGATCCGCGCCGACCGGGGCGGGGCCCAGCAGGGGCCCCGCCCCGGTTCGTGTCCGGTCGCCGTCCCGGGAAACGGGATCGTCGCCGGGCGGCGGTGCCGTCTAGCATCGGCGGCATGACCTGGCGATGTTGATCCGTAACCGAAGGCCGCACCCGCGGGCCACCGCGGACGCCGTACGTCTCCCGCGTCCGTACCGTCCCGTGGAAAGGCCGTCATGCCCATCACCTCCACGCGGGTGTCCGACCCCCGCGTCCGCCGCCTCGCGGCCACGCTCTACGCCTACGCGTTCCTCACCGACTGCGTGCTGCTCTACCCGGTCTACGCGCTGCTGTTCAGCGACACCGGCCTGTCGATCGGCCAGATCTCCGCGCTATTCGTGCTCTGGTCGGCGACCGGCATCGTGCTCGAGGTGCCCTCCGGCGCCTGGGCCGACGCGGTCTCCCGCCGGCTGCTGGTCTGCCTGGGGCCGGTGCTCGCCGGCGCCGGCTTCGCCCTGTGGGTGCTGACGCCGTCCTGGTGGGCGTTCGCCGTCGGCTTCGTCCTCTGGGGAGCCGGCGGGGCACTCACCTCCGGCGCCCTCGAAGCGCTGGTCTTCACCGAACTGGACCGCCTCGGCGCCGCCGGCCGGTACGCCCGCACCATGGGCCGGGCGAAGACGGCCGGGGTGCTCGGCGCCCTCGCCTCGATCGCCCTCGCCGGTCCGGTGCTCGCCCTCGGCGGCTACCCGGCCGTCGGCGCGGCCAGCGTCCTGACCAGCCTGCTGGCCGCCGCCGTCGCCGCCCGCCTGCCCGAACACCGCCCGGCGGCGGCCGCGTCGCCGGTCGCCCCGGACGACGGCGACGAACTGGGCTGGCTGGCGAGCCTCCGGGCCGGCCTCGCCGAAGCGCGGGACGACCGACGGGTACGCGCCGCGTTGCTGCTGGTCCCGGCGGTGAGCGCCGTCTGGGGCGCCCTCGACGAGTACACGCCGCTGCTGGCCCGGGACACCGGCGTCGCCGGGTCGACGGTGCCGCTGCTGCTCCTGCTCCTCTGGGTCGGGGTCACCGCGGGCGGGCTGCTCGCCCCGGCGGGGGAGCGGCTGACCACCCGCGGGTACGCCGCGCTGGTCGCCGTCGCCGCCGGGGCGCTGGCCGCGGGAGCGCTGGTCCGGCACCCGGCCGGTTTCGCGCTGATCGGCGTCGCGTTCTGCGCCTTCCAACTGGCGACGGTGCTCGCCGACGCCCGGTTGCAGGCCCGGATCGCCGGGCCCGGCCGGGCCACGGTCACCTCGGTGGCCGGGATGGCCACCGACGTGGCCGTCATCGCCGTCTACGGCGGGTACGCCCTGCTCGCCGCCGCGGGCGGCAACGCCTTCGCCTTCGCGGTGGCGGCCGTGCCGTACCTGGTGGTGGTGCTCTGGTTGCTGCGTCCGGCGGACGGGCGGCGGTCGCGCCGGGCGCTGCCGGAGCCGGTGACCGGGCGCGGCGGGGGTTCGGCCTGACCGGCCGCGTCGCTCGCCTCCCGGCCGGCCCCGGCGCCGGGGGGGGGCGGTCGCCCCCGGCTGACCTGGTCGATGCCTGTGGGCTGCTGGGCAAGGGCGGTGGTGTGGGCTGCGTCGACGGCGGGGAAGGTGGATGCGGGGTGAGGTGTGATACCTCAGAGGCATCAACATGCCTGTGAGGTATCACGCTGGTGGGGGTGGCCGGTTCCGTCCGACGAACTCAGCCCTTCTCCGGCTCCCCCACACGCCTCAGTCGGCCGGCTGCGCGGACGCAGCCGGCGGGTGCAGATCAGTTCCCGGACTCCAGCAGTTGCTTGAGCGCGGCCAGCCGCTCCCGCCAGTAGCCCTTGAGCCGGGCCGCCTCCTCGGCGTCGGCGAGCTTCTCGTGCACCACCGCCACCTGTGCCTTCGCCTCGCCCTTCGGGGTGAACCCGGCCACGATCCGGGTCGGCCCACCCGCCCAGTCGGCGCGGAAGGTCTTCGGCGCGGTCGCCGTCCGTACCCGAATCTCCACGTCGGGCAGCCACCGCCGGCGCAGCGTCTCGTCGGCGAACGCCTCGAACAGACGCTGCACGGGTACGGCCACCGTCCGGCTGCCGCCGGCCTCCCACCGGCCGTCGCGACGCTGCCCGGGCGCGCGGAGCCCGCGCGCCTGCTCGTACCCGACGGTGAGGGCCTGCGCCCACCAGCCGGGCACCTCGTGCGCGGTCACCAGCCAGCGGGCGATCTCGGTGTGGGTGCGCTGGGTCCCGCCCCACTCGTCGAGCAGGGTGAACCATTCGTCCCAGCTGCGGCCGGTGCGTTCCCGGATCATCGCCGCGGAGATCCGGTCGGTCTGCCCGGCCCCGGCGGCCGGCGCCGCGGGAATCCCGGCCGGCGCCGGGCCCGGCTCGGCGGGAGCGGCCGGGGCCGGTTCGACGGGAGCGCCCGGCGTCGGGGCCGGCTCGGACGGGGGCTGGGCCGACTCGGCGGGTGCGGCTCCGGTGAGCAGGTGCCGGCGGGCCGTCGTGTAGCTTTCGCCGGTCTTGTCCATCCGGGCGCGGATCCGGGACTTGAAGGTCTTCTGGCGCGTCATCACATGCTCCCTGTCGACGGCGCGGCCGTGGGACTCACGCTCCCGTCGACCCCGCCGTTGCCTGGGCATGCGGCACGGCGTCCCGAGGACCCGAGGTCCCCTCTGCCTCCGCGACGCCGGCGGCGTGAGCACCGGTAAGGAGGTTGGGCGCGGGACGGCGCCGAGGTCATGCTAACCCGGGGCCGGCGGCGGCGGCGAGCAGGTCGGCCCGTCAGTCGGGCAGGGCGTCCAGGTAGACCCAGCGGCCGTCCTCGCGGACGAAGCGGCTGCGTTCGTCGAGCGTCCCCGCCCGTCCCGACTCGCGGTAGTGCGCCCGGAACCGCACCGTGCCGGTGGTGTCGAAGAGGCCACCGGCGTCGGTGTCCAGGATCTCCAGCCGGGTCCACCGCTCGTCGGGGTCCAGGCGCAGCCGGGCGGGCCGGGTCGAGGAGTGCCAGCTGCGCAGGAGGTAGTCGGCGTCGCCGACGGCGAAGGCGCTGAACCGGGAGCGCATCAGCGCCTCGGCCGTCCCGGCCGTGCCCACGCCCCGGTGCACCGGGCCGCAGCAGTCGGCGTACGGCAGCCCGGAGCCGCACGGGCAGGGCCGGTTCGGGTCGTCGGCCGCGCTCCGGCGGGCTCCTCGTTTCGCCACCCGGCCATCCTGCCCCACCCGACCCGCACCCGGACCGGCAGGCAGGCGGGGCCGGCGTCCCGGAGCCGACGAGCGAGGGCCGGGGCTGGCCCGCTCGGGCGGGGGCGGGCCAGGAGGGCCGGTCAGCCGAACGCCGCGGCGAACGGGCGGCGGTTCGCCTCGTCCGGCACCGCGAAGACCACCAGGTCGAACCGGCCCGCGTACGGGCCGTCCGGGCCGAGCAGGGCGGCGAACGCGCCGGCCACCTGGACCGGGTCGTTGCGGAACACCCCGCACCCCCAGGCCCCGAGGACCAGCCGCCGGTGTCCGTGCGCCAGCGCCACGCCGAGCACCCGCCCGGCTCGGCGCCGCAGCACCCCGCCCAGGTCGGCGGGCTCCCGCAGTGCGCCCGCGTTCGGCGCCGCCGCGGTCAGGAATGCCATCCGGTATGGCGGCACCAGTCGCCCGGAGTCGTCCCGGAACACCGGCACGTCGGGGGAGTGGATCACCCGGTCGCTGTAGAGCGGGTCCCGGTGCTCCTGGTGGTACGCGTAGAACTCCGGCACCGTCCGCAGGGCGGCGGCCAGCGCCGACGACCGGGCGAGGCTCTCCTCCTGGGCGTGCGCGCCGGTGGCGTACCCGCCGCCCGGGTTCTTCGCGGAGGCGAAGTTCAGGCAGGCGACCTGGTCCGGGCCGGCCACCGCGAGCCGGTGGCCGGCGGCGAGGCTGGTCTCACCGGTCACCTCCACCGTGGAGGGTCCGGCCGGGCCCGGTTCGGGCAGCGGCTCATCGGGCAGGTGCAGGGTCGACGGCGGCACCGCGCCGTAGTCGCCCGCCGCGACGAGGCGGTCGGTCTCGGCGGCGAGCGCCGCCCGCTCGGTCCGGTTCACCGGCCCATCATGCCGGCCCGGTCGAGACGGGTCCGTCCGGGCCCGGGGTGCCTCAGTCGAACGCCACCGGCAGCGGCACCGGTCGCTTCGCCGCCCGGTCGTCGCCCGAGGAGCGGCCCCGCAGGTGCCGGGCCACCCAGGGCAGCAGGTGCCGGCGACCCCAGGCCAACTCGGCCCGCAGCACCTCGTGCCCGCGCCGACGCGGCGCGAGGTCCAACGGGCGGGTCCACGAGTCGTCGTACCCGGGCAGGCCGGCGGTGTGGGCGAGCGCCGCGGCGATCCGCTCGTGTCCGGCGCTGTTGGCGTGCAACCGGTCCTCGCTCCACAGCCGCGGGTCCGACGCGACCGGGTGCGCGGCGAAGTCCAGCAGCGTGGCGCCGGTGTCGGCGGTGACCCGGCGCAGCGCCGCGTTGAGCGCGACGATGCGCCCGCGCAGCGGGCGGGCCAGCGGCATCACCGGCACCGGGTCGGGCAGAGTGAAGGTCAGCACGGTCGCGCCCTGGCCGACCAGGGCCCGCTGCATCGTCGCCACGTCCGCGGCGATCCGGCCGGCGTCGAAGGAGGGGCGCAGCACGTCGTTCATCCCGGCCACCACCGTGCACAGGTCCGGGGCGAGGTCGAGGGCGACGGTCAGCTGCTCGGCCAGGATCTTCGCGGTGGTCCGGCCCCGGATGGCCAGGTTGGCGTACTCCAGCCCGCCCTGCGTGCGGGCGACGGCCTCGGCGAACCGGTCGGCCCAGCCCCGGTAGCCCCCGTCGCCGTCCGGGTCGTCGAGCCCCTCGGTGGTGCTGTCCCCGATCGCGACGTAGCGCTGCCACAACATGATCGTCAGCTTAGGCCCGCCCGCCGACGACCCGGCCCGCGCCTCCGCCCCTACCTTGGTGGGCTCGGCCAGCCCTGACGCCAACGCCCCACCGGGCGGGGATGGCCGACGCAGCGGCGCCGCTCAGAGCCAGCCGGAGCGGCGGAACAGCCGGTACAGGGTGACCGCGGCGCTCGCCATCAGCAGCAGCGCCGCCGGATACCCGTACTTCCAGGTCAGCTCGGGCATGTGCGCGAAGTTCATGCCGTAGACGCCGGCGACGGCGGTCTGCGTGGCGGCGATCGCCGCCCAGGCGGCGATCTTGCGCATGTCGTTGTTCTGCTCCACGGCGAGCTGGGTCAGCCGGGACTGGAGGATCGAGTTGAGCAGGTCGTCGTACGCGGCGACCCGGTCGACCGCCCGGGTCAGCCGCGCCTCGACGTCGGCGAACCAGCGGCGCAGCCCCGGTGGCGGTCCGTCCGTGCGCTGCTCGACCAGTCCGCGCAGCGGCCCGTGCAGCGGCAGCACCGCCCGTTTGAACTCCACCAGCTCCCGCTTGAGCTGGTAGATGTGCTGGATGTCGGCGTCCCGCTCGCGGGCGAAGACACTCTCCTCGACGCGTTCCAGGTCGTGCTCCAGGTGGGCGGCGACCTCCAGGTAGAGGTCGACCATCCGGGCGGCGACCGCGTACGCCACCGCCCACGGTCCCTCGGCGAGCAGCGCCGGACGGCTCTGGATGTCCTCGCGGACCGGGGCCAGGGCGCCCGAGGCGCCGTGCCGCACGGTGACGACGAACCGGTCGCCGAGGAAGACCATCACGTCGCCGGTGTCGACCACCTCGGAGGTGGCGGTCAGCTCGGCGTGCTCGACGTAGCTGGCGGTGCGCAGCACCAGCAGGGTCACCTGGCCGTGCCGCTGCACGGTCGGGCGGTGTCCGTCGGCGAGCGCCTGCTCGACGGTGAGCTCGTCCAGGCCGAAGGTGCGGCCGACCGCCGCCATCACCGCCGCGTCGGGCTCGTGCAGCCCCAGCCAGGCGAAGGAGTTGCGGCCGTGCCGGGCGCGGGCGTACGCGTCGGCGTAGTGCGGCCGGCCGGGCTCGCGGCGACCGTTGACGTACACGGCACAGTCCACGACGGCGTCCGGGTTGGACCGTCGGGGGCGGGGCGGGGTGACGTCGGCGTCGCGGCCGAGCAGCCGGCCGACCACGGACTCCAGTCGGGGTACGAGTCGTGCCACACCCGGTCGCCGATCCACCCTGCCTCCTCCGCCTCGCCCGGACCCGAGGGCCCACCGTAGTACGGCGGTGCCGGCGAGGGTGGAGGCGGTGTCAGGCGACGGCGGTGGCGCGGACCACCACGTTGTCGGAGTAGTCGCGGGCGCGGGCGTCGAAGCGGCCCCCGCAGGTCACCAGGCGCAGCGCCGCGCCCGGCCCGCCGGGACCGTAGACCAGCGCGGTGGGGAAGTTCTTCTTCGGGTACGCCGCGACGCCGTCCACCGCGAACGTCGCCACCCGCCCGTCGGCGCGGGTGATCCGGATGGTGTCGCCGGGCCGCAGCCGCCCGAGGTCGAAGAAGACGGCCGGCCCGTCGCGGGTGTCGACGTGGCCGACGACGACCGCGTTGCCGGCCTCGCCGGGGCTGACGCCGGGGCGGTACCAGCCGGCGACGGTGGGCCGGTCCAGCGGCGGCACCTCCAGGGTGCCGTTCGGGTCGCCGGCCACCGCGACGAGGTCGGCGTGCACGCCGATCGTCGGGATCTCCAGGCGTACCGGCTCGGACCGGGTGAGTACCGGCACGGGGGAGCGGCTGCGGCCGTCGCCGGTGGCGTCGGCCCCAGGCTGCGGCGGCCCGGCCGGCGTGGCGGTCAGCCCCACCGTGATCAGGGTCAGGCCGGCGGTGCCGGCCACCGCCAGCGCCGCCACCGCGGCCCTGGCCCGCGTGAACCTCGTCGCTACGCCCATCGCCTGACCTCCCCGACGGCGATGCGGTCCGGGTGCCCGCCCCGGTCCTCACCGGTGCGGGCACCCGTCCCAAGGGATGGTGTGTGGGTCAGTGGTCAGGCGACGGTGGCCGCCGCCCGACGCCGGCGGCGGATCAGCACGGTCGCTCCGAGCGCGGCCGCGCCGGCGAGCACTCCGCCCGCGGCCAGCAGGCCGGTCGGGTCGCCGTCGCCACCGCCACCGGCGGGCGCCGCGCCGATCGGGGTGACGGTGAAGGTGGCGGTGCCGCCGGGGGTGCCGTCACCGCAGGTGGTGGTGACGGTGTAGGTGCCGAGTGTGAAGCCGGCGGTGAAGAGTTCCGCGCTCAGCCCACCACCGGCCCGGGCCGTGGTGGAGCGGACGTTCTGGTCCCGGTTTGGCCCGGTGACGCGGAAGATCGCGTCGCCGGTCCTGGGGTTGCAGGTGGTCGTGGTCAGCACGACCGTCCCCCCGACCGGCGTGGTGGCCGGCGACACGGTGGTCTGCGCCAGTGCGGCGGCCGGGAGCAGAAGCGTGCCGAGTCCCACGCCGATCGCCGTCGATACGAGAACTGACTGTGCCTTCATCCGTCTTCCCTCACTTTTCGTCCGCTGTCTGCGTGGGACGTCGTTCGGGTGGCCAACTCCGTGACTAGCACCGGTGTGGCCAACACTAGGAGGGATGGCACCTCGGTCCGGTGTAAATGAGAAATCTTCGTTGCCGTCACGTGTTTTCCCTCCCGCCGGGGAGGTGCGGATATGCCCGCACAGGACCGCCCACACTGCCCGATGGCGGGTCCGGCCATGTACCGGGCGTCCCCTTCCTCCGAGCCCGGGCCGTCCGGGGGCAACGTCCCGCTCTCGGAAAGGTTGTCGGTAGGTCGCCACCCGCCGTGGTGGTGGCGGTACCGGACAACCAACGAGCGTGGATACCGCTGGGTCATATTGATGCCCCTGCGGTATCAGGCTTCATCAGACGACTGCGTGGATGTCGCGCGGATTTCCGTGCGGTGCGGAGGCGGCGAAACGTCCGCTCCCGGCCCCTGTTCCGGGGCGGCTTACTCAGGACCGGCCTGCCGCCGGGAGCTCTGACCTCGCGCGGGGCGGGGGCCGACGGCGCAGCGCGGCACGGCGGCGGCGCGCTCTGACCGCCGGCGGCGTCGTCACCCCAGTGAGCTCGGGACGCCCCACCTCCCAGACAGAGGCTGTGCCCGCTGGCTCCGATGAGTCAGCGGGCACAGCCTTGCTGATCTGAGCGGGAAGCGACGCATCACTATTCGCGATCACGCGGCCTCACCGACTCGGTGTGCCCAGAGTGTTTATTCCAGGTGATCAGCCCGTGCAGTTGGGTACCGCCGGCGCGCTGCCCACGCAATTGTTCGGCGTGTTGGCGCTGATCGGGGAGTTCGTTGTGGTCATGGTGCCGCCTTGGCGATACACGCCACCGGCGGTCAGGAGCTCGTGGTTGACCGTGACCGCAGTCTGGGTCAGCGTGGTCGCGGTGGAATTGAGCGCGGCGATTCCACCGCCGCCGAGCGTTGAGCTGTTTCCGGTGATGAGCATCGGGCTGCCGGAGACGCCGCTGGTAGTCAGGGTGCCTCTGCGACCGTTGTAGATGCCGCCACCATTCAGCCCGGCGGTATTGTTGACGACCGGGCTTCGGGTGAACGTTGCGGCCGGCGCTGTGCCGGTGCCGGTGTCGACGTTGGCCAGGCCACCACCGTTGAGTGTGGCCGTGTTGCCGCGCAGGCTGCTTTTGGTCAAAGTGACCGCACCGCGGTTCAGGATGCCGCCGCCGCTACCGACGACACTGCCATTGGAGAACGTGACCTCGGTGGTGAGGGTGAGATTGCCGGTGACGCTGACCTCCGCGATCCGGAAGGGCAGCAGCGAAGAGCGCGTGATCGTTGCCGGGCCGATCATCTCGATAGGAGTGGTGATGATCGGCAGCGCGTTGCTCAGCCCCCCGTACGGGAGGGTCATTTGGTAGGTGCAGCCCGAGGCGAGAACCAGGGTGTCGCCGGTCGCGGTGGAGTTGGCCTGGGTGACCGCCGCGACGAGAGCGCCCTGGCTGCACGCCACGGGAATGCTGATGGCCGACGCCGCGGGAGCGAAAATGACTACGCCCCCGGCCACGACGGTGATGCCGATCAGGGACTGGATGCTGGTACGGATGCGTCGGATGACGCCTACTTCCCTGAAACACGGTAAAGAGGATTCCGCACGGCACGGGGTGCCGGGGGTGGAGTAGCGCAGATGGCGCATACCACGCTGCGGAGTGTTGCGTCTCAACGAAAGGCGCTCGGTTTCTCAATCCCGGTGGACGTTCCGTGCCGATTCGTTGCTGTGATGACCTTCATGAGTCTACGGTCGGCTGAACCATGGCGTCAAGTTCTCATTTCTGCACTCACCGATGAATTATCGAGTCAGCTCTCCAGGCCTGGCCAGCGATAATGACGGTTTCGGTCCGTCGTTATCGACTGTTTTCGACGCTGCATCGATGGCAAAAACTTAAAAAAGAATTCTCAACTTCCGGTCGTCGCGGCGAGTGCGACAAACTCTTTGAGCGTTGGAGCCGGCGCCAGCACATGACGGCCCCGGTGAGGGTGAGGAAAGTTTCGTGGATCTCGTCGCGGATGGGTAGGCGGCGGCCCTCTGCCAGCACGTCATTCCCGAGCCGAAGCCGAGTGCCTGCGGCAGGTACTCCCATGGGGATGGCGGTGTGACCACGAACAGGATCCCGCAGAACACCTTGCGGTCATCCAGGGCTCACCCACGGGGTTAGCGGTATCGACGAGGTGGGCGAGGTGACAGCCGTCGACCCAGACCTGCCCACGGCCCCGATACCCGCACCCCGCCGATCACGCCCTGATGGACTGGCGCGTCTGCGAGATCGATCTCACCGCCTTGGGCTGCGGATACGCGCACCGGTCGGCGGACGACCCCTGAATGGCTAGCCTCCTAGGATGCCCAAGGGGTGGTGACGTGGGTCAAGGGGACAGGCTGACCACGAAGGTGCGGGAACATTTGCCGGCCCCGCACGGCGCGACGCGCTCGACCGCGACCGGTACGTCTACTGAGCGACGCTTAGGCGGAACCGGCGGGGCGTGGCCGGGACGGGACGCCCACCGGTGGTGTCACCGTTTGCGGGCCTGGAGGGTGTACGTCTGCGCGAGCCGCCAGGGCCGGTCGGTCAGCCGCCACTCGCCGTCGGCGTCGCGAACCTGCCGACCCGGCAGCGCGTCCCACGGGGCGGAGTCGTGCTCCTGGAGCATCGTCAGGTCGAGGCCGGCCTCGATCAACGCGGTCACCACCTCGCCGAGGCCGTGGTTCCACTCGTGGGTGGTGTTGTGCTGGAACGTCGCGTCGGTGCTGACGTACGTGCCGTCCTCCTGCCAGACCAGCGGTTCGGGCCGCTCGAAGTAGGAGTGTTCCACCGTCAGCAGCCCGTCCGGGTGGGTCTCGTCGAGCGCCCAGAGCATCGGGTGCCCCTCCCGCAGGAACAGCCGGCCACCGGGGCGCAGCAGGGCGGCGACCACCCGAGCCCAGCGGCGGATGTCCGGCAGCCAGCACAGCGCGCCGACCCCGGTGTAGACCAGGTCGAAGCCGCCGGCCGGCAGCACGTCGGGCGCGTCGTACACGTCGGACTCGACGAAGTCGACGGCGGCGCCGGCCCGGTCGGCCAGGGCGCGGGCCTGCGCGAGGGACGCCGGCGAGAAGTCCAGCCCGGTCATCCGCGCGCCGAGCCGGTGCAGCGAGACGGTGTCGGTGCCGATGTGGCACTGCAGGTGCACCCCGCGCAGCCCGGCGACGTCGCCCAGGCGCGGCAGGTCGAAGCGGACCACGTCGCTGAGGTACGCGGGGTCGGCGGCGAACCGGTCCACCGCGTAGTCGGGGGAGGCGGCGTGGGCGGGTGCCCGCTCGTCCCAGTTGGCGCGGTTGAGGGTGCGGTAGTCGGTCACCGGCAGACCGTCGCACACGCCCCCGCCGCCGCTCAACGGCAATTCAGGCGGACGTGACCGGTAGGACCTCGCCCCGGGCGGCGGACCGGTGCGCCAGCTCGATCAGCGCCACGGTGTCCACGGAGTCGCGCGGGTCGACCGGCAGTGGCGTGCCGTCCCGCAGCGCCGTCGCCACCTCGGCGTAGAAGTCCTGGTAGCGGCCGGGTGCGGTGGGCACCGGGCGCAGCTCGCCGTCGACGCCGAGCTGGCCGTACCGGTCGGGGGTGACCTCGCCCCAGCCCGGCCGGTCCGGTCGGCCGCCGTCGCGCAGCGCCTCCTCCTGCACGTCGAGGCCGTAGGTGGTGTACGCGGCGCGGTCGCCGAGGATCCGCAGGCGCGGTCCGAGCTGCGCGGCGACGGCGCTCATCCACAGGTGGGAGCGGACCCCGCCGGTGTGGGTGAGCGCCACGAACGCGTCGTCGTCGACCTGTGCGCCCGGCCGTCGCCGGTCCACCTCGGCGTACACCGATCGGACCGGCCCGAACAGCTGCACCGCCTGGTCGACCAGGTGGGCGCCGAGATCCCAGAGGACGCCGCCGGCCTCCTGCGGGGCCCCGAGCTCCCGCCAGCCCGGCTTGATCGCCGGCCGCCAGCGCTCGAAGCGGGACTCGAAGCGGGTCACCCGGCCCAGCGCGCCCTGTTGGACCAGGCGGCGGGCGGTCAGGAAGTCGCCGTCCCAGCGGCGGTTCTGGAACACCGTCAACGGCACGCCCCGCCGTTCCGCCTCGTCGACCAGTTCCCGGCCCTGCGCGGCGGTCGGCGCGAGCGGCTTGTCCACGACCACGGGCAGGCCGGCGGCGATCGCCGCCCGGGCCATCGGCACGTGCTGGCTGTTCGGGGTGGCCACCACGACCAGGTCCAGCGCGTCGGCGGAGCGCCACAGCAGGTCGGCGTCGTCGACGAGGCGGGCGTCCGGGTGCTCGTGCCGGGCCTGCTCCCGCCGTTCGGGGCTGGCCGTGACGATGGCGTGCAGCCGCAGTCCGGGGGTCGCGGCGATCAGCGGGGCGTGGAACACCCGCCCGGCGATGCCGTATCCGAGCAGCCCGACCCGCAGTGGTGCCCGCGTCGTGTCCGCCATGATGCCCGCCTTCCGTTCCGTCGCTCTGCTCAAGAACCTACGCGGCGGGCCGGGCGGCCCGACGTGAGGGACGCCGGTCAGCTCCGGGTCGGGTCGGTGACCCAGCCGGCGACGAGCACCAGCCCGGTGCGGCGGTGCACGGCGAGGAACCCGAACGGGCGGTCGACGTCGAGGCGGACCCGCCGCTTGCGCACGGTGGCCGGTGGCGGCGCGGAGCCGACCAGGAAGCCGAGCGCGGTGACCGCGGCGGCCCGGAATCCGGTGTCGCTGAACTCCGCCTTCGTGCTCTGCCGCGCCTGGGAGACGGAGAGCAGGGGGCAGATGCCGGGGAAGTGGTCGCCGTCGGCGTCGCTGGCGGCGGCGAGGCCGAACAGCTCGGCCCGCTGCAGCAGGTCGTGGTCGGCGTCGACGGTAAACGCGACGGTGTTGACCAGCAGCTCGGGCCGGTCGTCGAAGGCCTGGACCAGCTCCTCGGTGACACCCGGCCCGCTGCCCTGCGGCAGCGTCGGGCCGCCGGCGAGGGCGCCGATCGCGGCCGGCAGCACCGCCGACGCCGGGCGCCGCGGCTGGCCGAGGGCCAGCACCACGTCGACGTCGGCGTCCCCGGCGACGGTCAGCAGGCTCAGCGGGCCGGCCGGCGTGTCGGCCACCCGCAACGCCCCCAGGTCGGCGGTGACCCGGTGCAGGCCCACCAGGTCACGCCCCCGCCACGGCCCGTCCGTCGGCGCGCACCACCCGCGGGTGAACGGACCCGCCCAGTCGACGAGCACCGACAGGGCGCTGGCCAGCACCATCGCCGTGCCGGGCCCGGCGGTGACCGGCATCCGCCCGATCATGCCGGCGGTCTCTTCGTGGGCCCAGCGGTCCAGCACGGGCTGATCCACCACCGGGTCGCCGGTCAGCTCCCCGCGCATCGACGCCGGGATCTCGTCCCGCCACCGTCGGCTCAGGGGCAGGCCGCGTTGGGACCAGAAGCCCACCGCGAGTCGGGTGCCGGGGGAGTCGGCCAGGTCGTACGGGGTGGGATCGGGGGCGACGGCCAGCAGTTCGTCGCGGGCGGGCCCGGCCGCGTACCGGGCGAGCCGGGCCAGCAGGGGGTACGCCCCGGCGCCCGATAGGACCGTCTGCCGGTCCTCCAGATGGGCGGCCCAACGGGCGGTGAGGGCGTTGGCGTGCCGGGTGCTCATGGGCCCTCCGTCGGGTATTCGTGATCATCGGCACCGTACCGGTCGGTCGGCCGCGCCGTGGGCCCCCCGCCGGGTAGCGGGCCGGGTGTGACAGCGTGGGCCGGTGAACGAAGTCGACCTCGTCCTGGTCGGGGGCGGCGGCGCGGGTTCGCTGCTGCTCGCCGCGCTCGACCGGCACGACGTGCGGGGCCTGCGGATCGCCGTCGTCGACCCGGTGCGCAAGCGCGGCCAGGACCGCACCTGGGCGTTCTGGGGCCGCCCCGACGCCGACCTGGACCCGATGCTCAGCGCCAGCTGGCAGCGGGTGGAGGTGACCACCTCGGCGGGGCGGCGGCTGCTGGACCTGGCGCCGCTGCGCTACGCGATGGTGCGCTCGGCCCCGGTCTACGAGCGGGCCGCCGAGGCGGAGCGGCGGCTCGGCGTGACCCGGATCGACGCGCCGGTCGGCGCGCTCGACGACGACGGGGCCACGGTGACCGTCCGGGACGACGACGGGCGTACGCTGCTGCGGGCCGGCTGGGTCCTCGACTCCCGGCCGCGACCGCCCCGCCGGCCGGGGCGGACCAGCTGGTTGCAGCACTTCCGCGGCTGGTGGCTGGAGTCGGCCACGCCGGTGTTCGACCCGGGCCGGGCGGTGCTGATGGACTTCCGCACCCCGCAGCCGGCCCGGGGCGTCTCCTTCGGCTACGTGCTGCCGGTCAGCGACCGGTACGCCCTGGTCGAGTACACCGAATTCTCCCCGGAGCTGCTCGGCGACGCCGGGTACGACGCCGGGCTGCGCGGCTACGCCGACCTGCTCGGCCTGGACCTCGCCGCGCTCACCGTGCGGGAGGTGGAGAACGGGGTGATCCCGATGACCGACGCCCCGTTCGACGGGCGGCCGTCGCCCCGGGTGGTACGCCTCGGCACCGCCGGCGGCGCCACCCGGCCCTCCACCGGCTTCACCTTCGCCGCGATGCACCGGCAGGCCGACGAGGTGGCACGGGCGCTGGCCGCCGGCCGGGCGCCGGTGCCCCGGCCGGCGTACCCCCGTCGTCACCTGTGGATGGACGCGGTGGCGCTGCGGGCGCTGGACCGCGGCGCGGTCGGCGGCCCGGAGTTCTTCGACCGGCTCTTCGACCGCAACCCCGCCGAGCGGGTGCTGCGGTTCCTCGACGGCGCCACCTCCCCGGCGGAGGATCTGGCGGTGATGCGGTCCAGCCCGCTGCTGTCGATGACCTCGGCGGTCCTCGGTGACGCCGCCGGCCGGCTGCGCGCCCGCCTGCGGCCCGCGCCGGGGGATCTTCGGGGGTAGCTTCCTCCTCGGACGCGGCGGACAGATCGGGGGGCGGGCATGCGGCGGACCTGGGTCATCGGCGCGGTCGTGGGTGGGGTCGTCGTCGCGCTGCTCTGTTGCGGGGCACTCGCGGTCGGTGGGGTGGTGCTGTGGTGGCGGCCCGACAACGCGCACGCCCTCGCGTACGCGGACCGGTTGACCGTCGGCGAGGGCTACCAGCGGCTCCCCGGTTCCGACTGGAGTGACGGCACCTGCGGCTGCAACCTGCTCCGGTCGTACGTCGGTCCCGCCGGTGCCGACCCGGCAGCGGTCTTCTCCGGGCCCGGGCTCACCTTCGGACCGATCTACCGGGCGCCGGACCGGTTCTGGGACCACCTGGCCGAGGGGGAGGGCCGCGCCACGGACACCGGCGCCTGCCGGCTGGTGGTGAAACGGCTGCGCCACGGGGGGAGCCTGGGCCGGGTCACGCAGCTCTCGGCCGAGCAGGCGCAGGACTGGTACGCCGGCGCGGTGGACGTGCTCGAGATCTACGTCGACTGCGAACGGGACCACGGCGGCGCCTGGTGAGGTGATCCCCCCGGTGGGCCGCGCCGTCGCGGTCGCGGCGGTGGGCGGTAGGTTCTGCGGCATGGTGGACGGGGCGACCGGCAGGGTCGTGGAGATCTGGACCGACGGGGCGTGCAGCGGCAACCCGGGCCCGGGCGGCTGGGGCGCGGTGCTGCGCTACGGCGGCCACGAGCGGGAGATCTGCGGCGGGGAGGCCACCCCCACCACCAACAACCGGATGGAGCTGACCGCCGCCATCGAGGCGTTGGAGACGCTGACCCGGCCCGTCACCGTCCGGCTGCACACCGACAGCACGTACGTGCGCAACGGCATCACCAGTTGGCTGGCCTCGTGGAAGCGCAACGGCTGGCGTACGGCGGCGAAGCAGCCGGTGAAGAACGCCGACCTGTGGCAGCGGCTGGAGGCGGCCTGCGCCCGGCACGAGGTGAGCTGGCACTGGGTGAAGGGGCACAACGGCCACCCGGAGAACGAGCGGGCCGACGCCCTGGCCAACCGGGGGATGACCGAGGCGCGGTCGGCGGTCGGCGCGGCCCGCTGACCAGCGGCGGCTGCTACACCTCCCGGGACGGGTGGTCGGCCTCCTCCTGCGCCGGGTCGACCGCGCCGGAGAACTCGTCCACGTCGTAGCCGGCGCGACTGGTCGCCCGCGCCGGCAGGTGCTCCTCGGCGGGCAGGTCGGCGAAGTCGTCGCCGGTGTCGTCGGTGCTGTGCAGCGTTTCACCCGGCGGGCGCAACGACGCCCCGTACGCCGGCACGCCGTCCGGCTCGTCGGTGCTGGCCAGGTCGGTGCGTCGCCTATCCCTCATGCCGACCTACCTGCCCGCCACGCCGGTCGGCAAACCCGCCGGGGGTGTGGTCAGCGGCGGGGACCGCGTCCCCGCCGGGCTCCGGCGGCGGCCCGCCGGTCACCGCGTGGCGCGCGGGACTGTCGCACGGGGGTGAGGGTGAGCCCCGACCAGTGCCCGGGCCGGCGCAGCGCCGTCGGCAGCCCGGTGCGCTGGTCGCCGCGGGCCGCGTCGAGCTGCGACTGGTGCAGGAAGAGGGTGCCGGACAGGTCGGCGCCGCGCAGGTCGGCGCCGCGCAGGTCCGCCCCGGTGACGTCGGCCAGCCGCAGGTCCACTCCGCGCAGGTCCGCGCCGACCAGGCACGCGCCGCGCAGGTTCGCGCCCACCAGGCGGGCGGCGCGCAGGTCGGCGCCGAGCAGCATCGCTCCGCGCCGGTCGACCCCGCCGGTCCCGGCCCGGGCCCGGTCGCCGGCCCGTGACAGCAGTGGGTTGACCCGGTTGCGGTAGCCGTCGACGTCGACGGCGCGCAGCTCGTCGGGGCCGGCCCCGACCAGGCGGCGGGTCTCGGCCACGGCGGCGCGCAGCTCGTCGCGCAGCGCCCCGGGCGGGGTGAGGGCCACCGCTTCGGTGAGGTACCAGAGCAGCTCGTGCAGCGGCCGGGCGACGGTGAACGCGGCGAACATGGCCGCCGCGGTGGCCGGGTCGTCGCGCCAGTTCCGGCCGGGGAAGGTGACCTGGGTGACCCGCTGGCCGGCGCCGAAGCAGTCGAAGACCGTGCAGCCGGGGAAGCCGCGTTCGCGGAGCTGGTCGTGGACGCCGCAGCGGGAGTCCGGGCGCAGGTTCGGGCAGGGCTGACCGGCCGGCTTGTCCAGCGCGAAGTCCGCCGAGGCGGTGAAGGCCGGCGCGACGCAGCACAACCCGACGCAGCGGGCGCAGTCGGCGCGCAGCTCCGCGTCGACTCGGGGTGTTTCCGACACGCTGACCGTTCTCCCGGTGTTCTCCGCGCCCGCCGGAGCGCGGGCTGGTGAAACCATTGTCCCCGCCCGCCGGCGGGCCTGACGTGACCGGGCGCGGCGCCCGTACCCCCAGGTACGGGCGCCGCGCGCAGCCGGGTCAGAAGGCGAACAACGTCCCGGTGTCGCGCAGCAGCCGGCACCGGTTGTCGTACGTCTCCGACCAGGCCACGGGCCGGTCCTGCCAGAACCCCCAGGCGTGGACCGTGACCGGGGCGTACTCGAGGGTGCAGGGGCCCTCGTCGACGGCGAGGGCGGTGAGGTCGCCGTCGACGAGGGCCACGGTGCGGCAGGCGGTGGCGGCGTCGGGGTGGGTGCCGCCGACGGGGTCGCAGATCAGCACCGCCGTGCGGTGGGCCGCGGTGGCCGGTCCGTCGGTGCGCAGGACCAGCACAGAGGGGGTCTGCGCGCCCGACCGGGGCGCGGCCTCGGCGGTGCGGGGCAGCAGGGTCGCCTCGGTGGCGAGGCCGGCGGCGGTGAGGGCGGCGGCCGCGGTGAGGGCGGCGGCGCGTCGGGTGAAGGGCATCGTGGTGTCCTCCCGGTTGCGGGGCCCCGGATGGGGGCCGGTGGACGGCCCGGTCGTCGTGTGGCCGGGCCGTCGAGAACCCTAGGTGGACGGTGTGAACGCGAAGCGTCACCACTTGTTGCAGCACCCGTCGTCCCGAAGGCATCGGGTGTGACAACCTGCGCGGTTGGCGCGTGCCCACCGACCCCGCCTTCGCAAAGGTCGCGGCCTCGACCAACACGTTGCCGCCGTGTTACCGCCGACCCGCGCCGCCGACCGGCCGGGTCAGACCGACCGCCAGTCGTTCGACGTGAGCGCCGCCGCCTGCGGCCCCATCAGCAGCATGCCGCCGTCGACCGGCCAGGACGCCCCGGTCACGTACGCGGCGGCGGGGGAGGCGAGCAGCGCCACCACCGCGGCGACCTCCCGCGCGTCGCCGGGCCGCCCCACCGGTACGCCCGGGCGCTCCTCGGTGAACGGGTCGACGTCCTCCTGGCCGGTCATCGGGGTGGTGATCTCGCCGGGGGCGACCGCGTTGACGGTGATGCCGTCGGCGGCCAGCTCCTGGGCCATCACCCGGGTCAGCAGCCCCAGCCCACCCTTCGCCGCGCAGTACGCGGCCGAGCCGACCCGGGGCGCGTGCTCGTGCACGCTGGTGATGTTGATGATCCGGCCACCCGCTCCGGCGGCCCGCATCCGCCGGGCGGCCCGCTGGGAGCAGAGGAACGGCCCGTCCAGGTCCACCGCCAGCACCTCGCGCCACTGCTCCCACGCGGTGTCCACGAACGGGGCCGATGCGCCCACGCCGGCGTTGTTGACCAGCACCCCGAGCCCGCCGAGCCGGTCGGCCAACTCGTCGACCACGGCGGCGGCCCCCGGCAGCCGGGTCAGGTCCAGCTCGGCGACCTCGCAGCGGCGCCCGGTCGCGCACCTCCGCGGCGGTGCCCTGCGCGCCCTCCGGGTCGCCGTACCAGGTGATGCCGATGTCGAAGCCGGCCCCGGCCAGCGCCACCGCGCAGGCCCGGCCGATCCCGGAGTCCGCGCCGGTGACGACGGCGATCTGCGGATAGTTCTCGTAGCGCTGCGGCATGCTGGGGCACTACCCGGCGCGGACCGGACCAACCATGGCAGGTGTGACGGGCGGCGCGACGGGTAGCCGCGGGGCGTGGAACTGGTCGAGGAGTCGCCGTACCGGTTCCGGATCGACCGGCACGATCCGATGCGGGTGCCCGGCGTGGTGTTCGCAACCCGGTCGCTGCTGCCCGATGCCGGAGCGGACAAGTCGTTGGAGCAGGTGGCGAACGTTGCCACGCTGCCGGGGATCGTCGGCGCCTCGTACGCCATGCCCGACATCCACTGGGGTTACGGCTTCCCGATCGGTGGGGTGGCCGCCACCGACGTGGACCACGGCGGGGTGGTCTCGCCCGGTGGGGTGGGCTTCGACATCTCCTGCGGGGTTCGGCTGCTCGCCGCCGACCTGCACCGCGACGAGCTGGACGGCACGCTGGACGCGGTGATGGACGGCCTCGGCGCGTCCACGCCCCGGGGGATGGGCCGGGGCGCGGTGTGGCATTTGAGCGGCCGGGCCGAGCTGGACGCCGTGCTGCGCGGCGGCTCCCGCTATGCGGTGGAGCTCGGCCACGGGGTGGAGCGCGACCTGACCCGGTGCGAGGACACCGGCGCGGTCGACGACGCCGACCCCGCGCACGTCAGCGAGCGGGCGGTGCAACGCGGGCAGCAGCAGGTCGGCAGCCTCGGCTCCGGCAACCACTTCCTGGAGGTGCAGGCCGTCGAGGAGGTCTACGACGACGAGGTGGCCGCCGCGTTCGGGCTGCGGCCGGGGCAGGTCTGCGTCATGATCCACTGTGGTTCCCGGGGGCTGGGGCACCAGATCTGCACCGACCACGTCCGGGCCATGGAGAAGTCCATGCCGCGGCACCACATCCAGGTGCCCGACCGGCAGCTGGCCTGCGCGCCGGTGTCGTCGGCCGAGGGGCGGGCCTACCTGGCGGCGATGGCGGCCGCGGCCAACTACGCCCGGGCCAACCGGCAGGTGCTCGCCCACGCCGCCCGGCGGGTCTTCGCCGACCGCACCGGCCGCGACCTCGACCTGGTTTACGACGTGTCGCACAACCTGGCCAAGATCGAGACGCACGAGGTGGACGGGGTCGACCGTCGGCTCTGCGTGCACCGCAAGGGCGCCACCCGGGCGCTGCCGCCCGGGCACGCCGAACTCCCCGACGACCTGCGCCCGGTCGGTCAGCCGGTGCTCATCCCCGGCTCGATGGGCACCCCGTCGTACGTGCTGGTCGGGGTGCCCGGCGCGCCCGCCTTCGCCTCCAGCTGTCACGGGGCGGGCCGGGTGCAGAGCCGCCGGCAGGCGGTCCGGGCGGCGCACGGCCAGGATCCGCGCCACGAGATCGAGGCGCGCGACGTGGCGGTGCGCGGGGCGTCCCGACGTGGCCTGGCCGAGGAGATGCCGGCGGCGTACAAGGACATCACCGCGGTGATCGAGGCGACCGTGGGGGCCGGGCTGTGCCGGCCGGTGGCCCGGCTGGTCCCGATCGGCGTGGTGAAGGGCTGACCCGTCAGACGTCGACCGTGACGAGCGCGCGCCAACCCTCGTCGGTGCGGCTGAAGCGCAGCTCGTGCAGGGAGACGGCCTTGGGCACCGCGCCGACCAGGTCGACGGCGTCGGTGCCGACGGTGCGCCAGCGCACCCGCGGGCCGGCGCCGTCGCCGGGCTCGACGGCGGTGCTCAGCGGCAACGTGCCCTCGGTCTCCAACCGGAAGATCAATTCGTCGAGGACGGCGACCAGCAGGTCCTCGTCGGGGCCGGGTGGCACGTCGAACGTCATGGACCCGTCGGCGCTGGCGCCCGCGGTGTCGACGAACGTCTCCACCAACGCGGTGACCGCCTCGGCCAGGCAGCCGTCCCGGTCCGGCGCCCACGCCTCGATCCGCACGTCCGCGGTGTGCGGCACCCGGCGGTGCCCGCGCGCCGGTCGTCGTCCCATGCCCCGATCATGCCGCCCGCGCGGCTCGCCGTCGGCGGAACTGTCGCACCGGGACACTACGGTGCCCGTCATGATCGCCGACGACGCGGACGCCCTGACCGTCACCTTCCACCGCATGATGCGCGCCGCCCTGCGCGCCGAGCAGCCGGGGGCGGACACGCTCGGCCGCACCGTTGAGCTGGCCCGCCACTGGGGTGTCGACCCCGACGACGACGCGCGGCTGGCCACCGCCCTGCGCCGGATGCACAGCGAGGAGCCTGACCTCGACGACGCCCGTCAGGTCGCCGACGAGGTCACCGCAATCGGCGAGGTGTCCGGCCTGCTGACCCCGGGGGGCAGGTCGGCGCGCGGGAGGGCCATCGGCAAGTTCGCGGCCAACGCCCGCCGACTGCGCCAGGGCGAGATCACCCGCGCCGAGTTCCAGCAGATCATGGCGGAGGACGACGGCCCGAGCAGCAGCTGAGGGCCGGTCGGCGCGGGCAGCGCCGCCGGCGGCTGCGGCGCTAGGGTCGGCCGGTGCGGATCACGAAGTAGACCCACGCCTGCGTACGGCTCGAACGCGACGGTCAGGTGCTGGTCATGATCCCGGCACCTGGAGCGAGCCGTACGCCCTGGCCGGGGCCGACGCCGTCCTGATCACCCACGAGCACAGCGACCACCTCGACGTGCTGCGGCTGGCCGGGCTCGGGGTGCCGGTCTTCGCCCCCGACGGCGCCGACCTGCCGGCGTCGCCCGCGCTCCCGGTGACCCGGGTCCGGGCGGGGGAGCGGTTCACCGCCGCCAGGTTCGCGGTGACCGCCGTCGGCGGCCGGCACGCCGCCATCCACGACGGCCAGCCCGACTGCGCCAACCTGGGATACGTCGTGAACGACGAGCTGTACCACCCGGGCGACTCGTTGCACCTGCCCGGCCGGCCGGTGCGGACGCTGCTGCTGCCGGCGCAGGCGTTCTGGCTGAAGCTCACCGAGGCGGTCGGCTTCGCCCGGGCGGTCGGCGCCCGCCGGGTCCATCCGATCCACGACGCGCAGCTCAACGACCGGGGCCTGGCCAGCGTCGACGGCTGGTTCGGCGAGACCCTGGGCGAGTCCTACCGTTATCTCGCCCCGGGCGAGACGGCCTGACCGGACCGGGTGACCACCGGTCAGCCGGTGGCCGGGCGGTACAGCGCCGCCAGGTCGGCGCCCGTCGCCGCCAGCATCTCCCGTAGCTCCGCCGGTGCCAGCACCTCCACCTGTGCCCCCAGGCGAAGCAGGTCGCCGTGCGCGTGGGTGGTCGACTCGATCGGCACCACGGTGGTGACCCACCCGTCGGCGTCCGGTGGTCCGGCGTTGGCCTCGGCCGCGGCGACGACCAGCTCGCTGCCGACCTCGCGCAGCCGTTCCCGGCCGCGCGGGGAGAGCCGGATGGTCGCCTCGCCCTGGTGCAGGCGGTTGCGAAAGTCGAGCACGGACGCGCGCCACCAGGCGGCCAGGTCGAAGTCGGCCGGTCGGGCGAAGGTCTCCGGCAGGGTGGTGAGTTCCAAAATCTGGTTGACCCGGTAGCTGGCCGGCCCGCGCCCGCCGTCGGCGACCAGATACCACCGGCCCCCCTTGAGCACCAGGCCGTACGGCGCCAACTGCCGGACCCGCTCGCCCTGCCAGCTGCGATAGCGCACCCGCAGCCGCCGCTGCCGCCACACCGCCTCGGCCACCGGCGCCAGGTGCGGCGAGGCGTCCCCGTCGGAGTACCAGTTCGGGGCGTCCAGGTGGAACCGTTGCCGCACCGCCTCGGCGCGGTCGCGCAGCACCGGCGGGAGGGCGGCGTCCAGCTTCAGCTGGAGCGCGGCCACCACCGCCCCGTACCCCAGTTCGGCCGCCGGCCCGGGCAGTCCGGCGAGGAAGAGCCGCTCGGCCTCCTCGCCGGTCAGCCCGGTCAGCCGGGTTCGCCAGCCGTCGACCAGGCGGTAGCCGCCGGCGTGGCCGGCCTCGCCGTACAGCGGGATGCCGGCGGCGTGCAGCGACTCCACGTCCCGGTAGACGGTGCGGGTGGAGACCTCCAGCCGTTCGGCGAGCTGCGCGGCGGTCATCCGGCCGTGCGTCTGGAGCAGCAGCAGGACCGAGAGGAGCCGACTGGCGCGCATTCCACTGACAGTAGTTGTCAGGGGAGGGCTCCTACCGTCCCGGCATGGCTTTCCGAGACAAGACGCTGCGGGTGCCCGGACCGACCACAATCGCCGGCCGGCAGCTCAAGCGCTACCACATCGACCAGCCGGAGGTGCCGCTGACGCCGGAGGTGGAACGGGCCGCGTACGCCGTCCTGCCCGACCTGCTGCCGCCGGCCGACCCGACCACGCCGCCCGCCGGGTGGGTGGTGCTGCACCGGGGCGCCGACACCGGTGCCTACCTGCTGGCGTACACCTGGTTCTGGGACAACGTCGTGCGCTGCCGGATCGCGGTCGCCGGCCAGCCGGCGCTGGACTGCCCCGACGACGACCCGACGCACTTCGTGCCGTTGGACCGGCTCGAGGTGGGCTGCGTCTGGGAGTTGGGGGTGCTGGAGCACGAGCGGGTCGCCTGGGTGCGGCACGTGCTGGCCCCGGACCGGCCCGACCTCGCCGGCTACCTGGCCGACAGCCGGGCGGAAGGGCCGGTGGGCCGGTGATCATCCGGGCACGCTGACGGCCAGAGGGCGTGGCGGCGCCGCCACGCCCTCAACCCGGCGAGGTGGTGCGGTAGATGCCGGTCAGCCAGACGTCGAGGAGCACGTCCACCACGTCCCGCTCGGCGACGGCCGGCCCGTCACCGGCGAAGGTGGCGTACCAGACCCGCTCGTTCATCGAGTTCAACGCGATCGCCAGGTCGCGGGCGGGCAGCCCGGGCGGGGCCGCGCCGCGCCGGCGCTCGGCCACGATGGCGGCCTCGACCGCCTGCACCCAGCGTTCCAGCACCCGGGCCCAGAGCCGGCGTACCTCGACGTTGGTGCCGCGGACCTCCGCGCAGGCCAGCACCACCGCGCGGTGGCCGCCGAAGGTGGCGTGGAAGCGGCTGATCAGCTCCCGCCACCGGGCCCGCGGGTCCTCGGCCAGGTGGTCCAGCACGTCGCCGGCGGCGGCGTCGGCCTCCTCGGTGACCCGGTCGAGCAGGGTCAGCAGCACCGCGTCCTTGGACGGGAAGTAGAAGTAGAACGTCGGCCGGGAGATGCCCGCGCCCCGGGCCAGGTCGTCGATGGAGATCTCGGCGAAGGTGCGCTGCCGCAGGAGCCGCTCGGCGGTGGTGAGGATGGCCAGTTCGCGGTCGTCGCCCGCGGACCGGCCCGCCCGGCGGCCACGTCCGGGCGCGGCACCGGCGGAGGTACGGGCGGTCGCCATGAGCGTCGATGCTACACGCGCTCGACAGGCTGTCGAGCGATCTCGACAGGGTGTTGACGGACGTCGACGGTGGTGGATAGTGTCCGGTCCACTGTCTCAGCCAGGGAGCTGCCATGGCCTCCGACCACGTCGACGTGCTCATCGTCGGAGCCGGCCTGTCCGGCATCGGCGCCGCCGTCCACCTGCGGCGCAACTGTCCCGACAAGACGTACGCGGTGCTCGAGGCGCGCGGCGCGATCGGCGGCACCTGGGACCTGTTCCGCTACCCGGGCATCCGCTCCGACTCGGACATGTTCACCCTCGGCTACTCCTTCAAGCCGTGGACGAACCCGAAGGCGATCGCCGACGGCGACGCCATCCGCGGCTACGTCCGGGAGACCGCCCGCGAGTACGGCGTCGAGGAGCACATCCGCTTCCACCACCGCGTCGTCCGGGCCGAATGGGACAGCGCGACCGCCCGCTGGACGGTCCACGCCCAGCGCGACGACACCGGCGAGGAGGTCCGGCTCACCTGCGCGTTCCTCTTCACCTGCTCCGGCTACTACCGCTACGACTCCGGTTACACCCCCGAGTTTCCCGGCGTGGACCGGTTCGCCGGGCGGTTGGTGCATCCGCAGCACTGGCCCGCCGACCTGGACTACGCCGGCAAGCGGGTGGTCGTCATCGGCAGCGGCGCCACCGCCGTGACCCTGGTGCCGGCGATGGCCGAACGGGCCGGCCACGTCACCATGCTCCAGCGCTCGCCCACGTACGTGATCTCGCTGCCCTCGCGGGACGTCATCGCCGACGCGCTGCGGCGCTGGCTGCCGGAGAAGGCCGTCTACCCGATGGTGCGGTGGAAGAACGTGCTCCTCGGCACGGCGAACTTCCAGCTCAGCCGGCGCGCGCCGAAGGTGGTGCGGTCGCTGCTGCGCCGGGCCGCCAAGGGCCGGCTGCCGGCCGGCTACGACGTGGACCGACACTTCTCGCCCCGCTACGACCCGTGGGACCAGCGGCTCTGCGTGGTCCCCGACGGGGACCTGTTCGAGGCGGTGCGCGGCGGGCGGGCCGCCGTGGTCACCGACACCATCGACACCTTCACCGAGCACGGCATCCGGCTCGCCTCCGGCGCGGAGCTGCCGGCCGACGTCGTCGTCACCGCCACCGGCCTCAACCTGCTCGCCTTCGGCGGGATGACGATCGCCGTGGACGGGGTCGACGTCGACCTGGCCCACACCGTCGCCTACAAGGGCATGATGCTCTCCGGCGTGCCGAACTTCGCCATGACGATCGGCTACACCAACGCCTCCTGGACCCTGAAGGCCGACCTGGTCGCCACGTACGTGTGCCGGCTGCTGCGCCACCTCGACCGCACCGGCCAGCAGATCGTCACCCCGGTCGCGCCCACCGACGGCGAGCTGGAACCGATCATCGACCTCAAGTCCGGGTACGTGCTGCGCAGCGTCGACGCCCTGCCCAAGCAGGGCGCCCGGGCGCCCTGGCGGCTCTACCAGAACTACGCCCGGGACGTGGTGCTGATGCGGCACGGCCGGCTCGCCGACGAGGGGGTCCGCTTCTCCCGCGCCGCGCAGGTCGCCGCCGACCCCCGTACCACCGAGGCCCCGGTCGCCTGACCCGGGCTCCGCCACCCGTACCGCAGAGGAGAGCGCGTTGCGTACCTTCGTCTTCCGCGCCGGGACCGCCGTGGTCACCGGCGCCGCCAGCGGGATAGGTGAGGCCCTGGCGCACGGCCTCGCCCGCCGCGGCAGCAACCTCGTCCTGCTCGACCGGGACGCCGACCGGCTCGACGCGGTGGCCGCGGCGATCCGCGCGGCCCACCCCGACGTGCGGGTCGAGGCCCACCTGGTCGACCTCGCCGACCGGGCGGCCACCGCCCGGGTCGCCGAGCAGGTCCGGGCCGCCCACCCGCGGATCCGGTTGCTGGTCAACAACGCCGGGGTGGCCCTCGGTGGCCGCTTCGACCAGGTCACCCTCGACGAGTTCAACTGGCTGCTGGACATCAACTTCCACGCCGTCGTGCAGCTGACCCACGCCCTGCTGCCGGCGTTGAAGGCGGAGCCGGGCGCGCACCTGGTCAACGTCTCCAGCCTCTTCGGACTGATCGCCCCGGCCGGGCAGGCCGCCTACTCGGCCAGCAAGTTCGCCGTCCGCGGCTTCACCGAGGCGCTGCGCCACGAGCTGGTCGACGACGGCATCGGGGTGACCTCCGTGCATCCCGGCGGGATCGCCACCCGGATCGCCCGCAACGCCCGGGTGGGCAGCGGCGTCGAGCGCGAGGAGTACGAGACCGGCCTGCGCCAGTTCGAGAAGCTCCTCTCCATCCCACCGGCGAAGGCCGCCGAGGTGATCCTGCGCGGGGTGGAGCGTCGCCGCGGGCGGGTGCTGATCGGCTGGTCGGCGAAGCTGCCGGACCTTCTGGCCCGGGTCGCCCCCGCCGCGTACAACCGGGTGCTCGTCACCGGCCTGAACCGAGGGGCGGGCGGCCCGGCCCGGCAGGCCGGCCGAAGGCCCGTCGTCCCCCCGACCGCCACGCCGTCCACGGCGGACCGGGCATGAGCGCCGGGACCGCCCCGCGTCCCCGGCACGTCACCGTCGACGGGCGTCGGGTGTGCCACCGGGTCGACGGCGACGGGCCGCCGGTGGTGCTGCTGCACGGCATCGCCCGCAGCCAGCGCGACTTCACCGAACAGCACGAGCTGCTCGCCCGCGGTTTCCGGGTGCACAGCGTCGACCTGCCCGGCTACGGCGGCTCCCTGCCGATGACCGAGCCGTACACCCTGCCGGCGCTCGCCCGGTTCGTCGGGCACTACCTCGACGCGGTGGGCGTGGACCGCCCGGCGCATCTGGTCGGCAACTCCCTCGGCGGCGCGATCGCCATGCGGCTGGCGGTGGCGGAACCGGACCGGGTGGCCAGCCTCGCCCTGGTCAACCCCGCCGGCTTCGGCCAGGAGGTGACCATCGCGCTGCGGCTGCTGACGCTGCGGCCCCTGGGCCGGCTGCTGCTGCGCCCCAGCCGGGCCCTCGCCCGCCGCACCGAACGCGCCCTCTTCCACGACCCGGCGTTCGTCACCGAGGAGCGGATCGACCACGCGCTGACCCTGGCCCGGCAGCCCTACACCGCGCGGGTGCTGCTGGAGACCGTCCGCCACCTCGGCACCGTCAAGGGGGTGCACCCCGCCTGGCGGGAGGAGCTGCTCACCGAGGTGGCCCGCCTCGACCTCCCCACCTGGATCGTCTGGGGCGACCGGGATCTCATCCTGCCCGCCACCCACCTCGACGCCGCGCGGGCCCGGCTGCCCCGGGCCCGCACCCACCTCTTCCGCGACTGCGGGCACATGCCGCAGATCGAACACGCCGAGGAGTTCCACCGCATGCTCGTGGACTTCCTCACCGCCGCCGAGACGGGCGAGCCCGACCGCGCCCCGGCGGGCGACCGGGCCACCGCTGGGGAGGCCGGCTGAGGGCTCAGGGCGGGCCGTCGCCCCGCTTCTCCTCCTGGGCGAGCACCGCCTCCCGGTGCTCCGGGTCGTCGTCGCGGGCGGCCAGCTCGGCGGCGAGTCGCGGGTCGGCGGCCAGCCGGGCCCGGTTGCGGTGCAGGAAGGCGTCGAACCCGCCGGTGTACGGGCAGGCCAGCTCGCCCAGCGCCCGCTCCGGCTGATACCGGCAGCCCACGCAGTAGTCACTGATCTCGTCGATGTACCGACCGTCGACCGCGTACGGGCGGGTGTCCACCCGGGCGAGGTCGGCGTACTGGCTCATGCCGATCACCGTCGCGTTCATCACCCAGTCGGTGCCGTCCACGAAGGACCGGTGGAACCAGTCCACCAGCTCGGCGGGGCGCCACCCGCGCTGCAACGCGTAGTTGCCCAGCACCAGCAGCCGCTGCGGGTGGTGCGCCCAGGCCCGGTCGCGGACGCCGGCGAGCACCTCGGCGAGGCAGCGCGCCTCGACCGCGTCGGCGTCCAGCTCGACGAACCAGTCCGGCAGCGGCGTCGTCGCGGCGAGCCAACCCGTACCCCGGAATCCGGGGTCGAAGTACCAGTAGAGCTGCCAGAGGAACTCCCGCCAGCCGAGCAGACCCCGGACGAAGGCCTCCACCGCCGACGGTGGCGCGGTTCCCGCCCGCTCGGCGGCCTCGGCCCGCCGGATCGCCGGCTCCGGATCCAGCAGCCCCAGGTTGAACGAGGAGGAGAGCACGCTGTGCGCCAGCAGCGGATCGCCCGCGCTCATCACCTCGCCGTAGCGGCCGTGTTCGGGCAGCCGGTACCGCAGGAAGTGCGCTAACCGCGCCTCGGCCTCGGCGTGGGTGGCGGGATAGCGGCGCGGGCCGTCCCGGCCCACGAAGCGCACCCCGTCGCGCTGCCACCGGTCCAGGTCGGCGCGGACCTCGGCGTCGATGGCGTCCTCCACGATCGGCGGCGGGGGCGGCACGTCGAGGACCCGGGCCGGATCGGGGGAGCGGCGGCGGGCGACGCCACGGGACGACCCCGCGACGATGCCGTGGCGGCGCCGGGCGTACCGGTAGAAGTCGCCCATTCGCAGCTGCCCCTGCCGGCTCCGGTCCGCCCAGGCGGCGAAGTCCGCCCGGTCGGTGAGGAAGCCGCGCGGCGGCAGCACCGTCACCCGCTCGTCGGAGTTCACGAAGCGCAGCGCGGACCGGGTGGTTGGATGGCAGACCTCCACCGGCTCGCCGACCGCGTCGAGCGCCTCGCGGAAGGTGTCGGTGCGCAGCAGCACCGCCCGGTCGCCCAGCTCGGCGGCCCGGTGCCGCAGGGCGCTGAGGATGAGATGCGCCTTCTGCCGGTGCAGGGCCCGCCGCCGGAACGGCTGCGCGGCCTCCACCAGCAGCACGGCTTGGTCGTCGTCGTCCAGGAAGTGCGGCCCGAGTTGGTCGGCGAGCAGCCACCGGCGGGTAGACATGGATCAATTCTGCCCAGTCGGCCGATCACGCCCGGTGGCGGGGTCGGTGGTGCCGGGTGACCGTTCAGGCCGGCGGCCGCCCCGCACCGACCACCGCTGCGGGATCGGTCGCCGGCCCGCCCGCGCGGCGCGGCGGGGCGGTGCCCTCCAGCACGGCCAGGTCGGCCTCGACCGCCGCGGGCAGCCGTCGACGCGCCCGGATCACCCACCCGACCTCCCGGGCCGCGTCGAGCAGCCCGCGTCGCCGTTGCGGGTCCCGCCAGGTCTGCGCCAGCACCGCGCGCACCACCCGCGGCGGGCAGCGCAGCGCCGCGGTCAGCACCCGGTTGCGGGCCTCCGCCCGGTGCCGGTCCCGCCGGTCCCGCCCCGCCGGCTGCGGCAGGTGGTGGACCACCAGCTCCGGCACGTACGCCAGCTGCCAGCCGGCGGCGGCCAGGTCCATCGCCAGCAGCGCCTCCTCGCCGTACGTCCCGAGCCGTGGGGCGAAACCACCGACGGCGTCGAACGCGGCGCGGCGCAGCACCACCGCGCAGGCCAGGAAGCCCAGCACGGACGGGCCCGGCGCGCCCGGCGCGGTGCCCAGCGGCGCGCGGGCCATCTCCGTCGAGATCGGGTCGACGCGCGCCTCCCGCCCGACGAGCACCTCCCCGGTGAGCAGCCCGGACCCCGGATGCGTGGCGAGGATCTCCGCCGCCCGCCCCAACGCCCCCGGCGCCCAGTACGAGTCGTCGTCGGCGAACGCCACGTACGGGGTACGGGCCAGCGCCACCCCGACGTTGCGGGCGGCCCCGGCGCCCAGGTTGGACCCGAGCGGCACGACCCGGACCTCCGGAAAGGCCCGGGCCACCGCCGTCGGGGTGCCGTCGGCGGAACCGTTGTCCACCACGATCACCGGCCCGGGGTGCCGGGGCAGCACCTCGAGCAGCTGGTCCCGCCGGTTCCTGGTGGCCACCACCACCGTCACGTCCGCCGTCATGGCCCGCCCGGTACCCCGCCACCGGGCTCCTCACGCGAACTGCGCGCAATTCCCGGCCGTCGTGAGCTAAAGCGGCTCCGCGCGGGAAAGCGACCGCATGGCCGGTGCCGAGGTGACCCTCTTTCTCAGCGGCGACGTGATGACCGGTCGCGGCGTGGACCAGATCCTGCCCCACCCCGCCCCACCGGAGCTGCGGGAGGGGATCGTCACCGACGCCCGCCGGTACGTGGAGCTGGCCGAGTCGGTGTCCGGCCCGGTCCGCCGGCCGGTCCCGCCCCGCTGGCCGTGGGGGGAGGCGCTGCGGCTCCTCGACGAGCTGCGGCCGGACGTGCGGATCGTCAACCTGGAGACCTCGGTGACCGCGCGGGGCGAGTTCGCACCCGGCAAGGGGATCCACTACCGGATGCATCCGGAGAACCTGGCCTGCCTCACCGCCGCCCGGATCGACGTCTGCGCGCTGGCCAACAACCACGTGCTCGACTTCGGCGCGCAGGGACTCACCGACACCCTCGACGGGCTGCGCCGGGCCGGCATCACGCCGGCCGGGGCCGGCGAGGACGCGGCGCAGGCGTGGCACCCGGCCCGGGTCGACCTGGGCGGGGGCCGCCGGCTGCTGCTCTGGTCGGTGGGCGCCCCGTCGAGCGGGATCCCGCCGTACTGGGCGGCGACCGACCGGCGGCCCGGGGTGGCGTACCTGCCGGAGACGACCGAGGCGTCCGCCGCCGCGCTCACCGAACGGATCGCCGAGGCGGCCGACCCGGACGACCTGGTGGTGGTCTCCGTGCACTGGGGTTCGAACTGGGGCTACCAGGTGCCGCCGGAGCACGTGGGTTTCGCGCGCCGGTTGGTCGAGGGCGGGGTGCACCTGGTGCACGGCCA
This sequence comes from Micromonospora psammae, assembly GCF_036902725.1. NCBI lineage: Bacteria > Bacillati > Actinomycetota > Actinomycetes > Micromonosporales > Micromonosporaceae > Micromonospora > Micromonospora psammae. Next base: position 61,551 of record NZ_JBAKHM010000029.1, read on the forward strand.
CTCGTCGCACCATCCGCGCCCGGTCGAGGCCCACGGCCGCGGCCTGATCCTCTACGGCTGCGGTGATCTGGTGGACGACTACGAGGGGATCGGCGGGCAGGAGTCGTACCGTCCCCACCTGCGGCTGCTGTACCTGCCGACCTTCGACGCCGACGGCCTGGTGCGGCTGCGCCTGGTCCCGGTGCGGATGCGCCGGCTGCGGCTGGAGCGGGCGGCGCCGGCCGAGGCGCGCTGGCTCGCCGAGCTGGCCGACCGGCTCGGGGCGCCGTTCCGGACCCGGTTCCGCCTCGACGCCGACGGCCTGATCTCGCTGGACCACGGCGACCCGGCCCGCTCCTCCTGACCGGTGTGGCCCGCCGCACCCCTGGACCGGCCGGGCGGACCCGCGCCCGGCCCGGGACGCATCATGGAGGCATGACTCGTCCCAGCTCGCCGGCCGGCGGGACCGGATGCGTGCGGCGCGCGCACCCGGCGACCTGCGGGCCCTGATGGAGGCCGACCCGGCGTTCCACGCCGCTGTGCCCGAAGCAGCCGGGAACGAGATCCCCGGCGGGCGGTACCACCGGCTGCGCGGCCTGCGGTGATCCAGGCGGAGCCGATCCCGCGCCGCGCCGCCGCCCTGGTCTGGACGGTCGCGCTGGGCGCGTACGTGGCGGCCGTGTTCCACCGCAGCTCGCTCGGCGTGGCCGGGGTCGACGCCGCGCACCGCTTCGACATCGACGCCGCCGCGCTGGCCACCTTCACCGTCGCCCAGCTCGCCGTGTACGCCGCCATGCAGGTGCCGGTCGGCGTGCTGCTGGACCGGTACGGCTCCCGCCGGCTGCTCCTCGCCGGTGGGGCGCTGATGGTGGCCGGTCAGCTCTGCTTCGCCGTCGCCACCGACGCGCGGCTCGCGGTGGCCGCCCGGGTGCTCGTCGGGCTCGGCGACGCGATGACCTTCATCAGCGTGCTGCGGATCGTCGCGTTCTGGTTCCCGGGGCGGCGCAACCCGTTGATGGTGCAGCTCACCGGCACCCTCGGTCAGCTCGGCGCGATCCTGGGGGCGGTGCCGCTGGTGGCGCTGCTGCACGGCGCGGGCTGGACGCCCGCCTTCCTCACCGCCGCCGCGGTGGGCGCGACGGTGCTGCTGACGGTGGCCGCCGCCGTCAAGGACGCCCCGCGCCGCGAGCACGCCGCCGCCGTCGCCCCCGACCTCGCCACCGTACGCCGGCAGCTGGCCGCCGCGTGGGCCCAGCCGGGCACCCGGCTGGGACTCTGGACCCACTTCGTCACCCAGTTCTCCGGCGCGGTCTTCGCGCTGCTCTGGGGCTATCCCTTCCTGGTGCAGGGGCAGGGGCTGACGCCCACCGCCGCCGCGTCACTGCTCACCCTGATGACGGTCGGCACGCTGCTCTGCGGACCGGTCATCGCGCACCTCTGCGCCCGGCACCCGTTCCGCCGTTCGGTGGTGGTCTTCACCATCACCGCCGGCACCGCCGCCGTCTGGGCGGTCGTGCTGGCCTGGCCCGGACGGGCGCCGCACTGGCTGCTGGTGACGCTGGTGCTGGTCCTGGCCGTCAACGGCCCCGGTTCGGTGATCGGGTTCGACTACGCGCGCACCTTCAACCCGGTGCACCGCATCGGCAGCGCCACCGGCATCGTCAACGTGGGTGGCTTCGTCGCCTCGATCGTGCTGGTCCTCGCGGTCGGTGTGGTGCTCGACCTCGCCACCCCGGGGACCGCCGCGACCCCCACCCTGGACGCCTACCGCTGGGCCTTCGCCGCGCAGTACCTGCTGTGGGCGCTCGGCGCGGTCCAGGTGTGGCGCTACCGCAACGCCGCCCGCCGCCGGTACGCCGCCGAGCGCGCCGCGGCCCCCGTCGCCGCCGTACCCGGCGGCTGACCACCGACCGGCGGCCGGCCGGTCAGCGGACGAGCCGGCGGTGGGTGAGCGAGTCCAGCATCAGGGTGAGGCCGGCGCCGACCAGCCAGGAGTCCTTGGCGAGGCCGATGCCCGCCTGGGTCGGCTTCAGGCTGTTCTGCTCCCGCATCCCGGGGGTCCGCAGGTAGAGCTGGACCAGGCCGGCGCCGAACACGGTCAGCCCCAGGCCGCCGATGAAGGACGGCACGAACGGGATGAGCAGGGCGGCGCCGATCGCCACCTCGCTCCCGGAGAGCAGCTTGGCGAAGCGGGCCGGCTCGATCTGCCGCAGCCGCGGGATGGCGCCGACGGCCATGCCGTGCATACCCACGGCGGCCTCGCCCTCCAAGGTCCGCTTGCTCAGCCCGGAATTGAGGAAGAACGCGCCGATGCTGACCCGCAACGGCATATGCGTGAGCTTCATGTGCACTCCCGTCCCAGCGGAGAACCGTGCCCCCGCCTACCCGGCAACGGCCGGGATAACCGCCCCGCCGGGCTGGGCCTGCGCCGTGACCGGGCGGTAGGTTCGCGGGAAGACATGATCGTGGACGCAGCCGGGAGGGCACCGTGAGCCAGGAGGTCCGGGGAGTCGTTTCACGGCGCAGGGGCGCGCCGGTCGAGGTCACCACCATCGTGGTGCCCGACCCCGGGCCCGGCGAGGCGGTGGTGCAGGTGCGGTCCTGCGGGGTCTGCCACACCGACCTGCACTACCGGGAGGGCGGCATCAACGACGAGTACCCGTTCCTGCTCGGCCACGAGGCAGCCGGCGTGGTGGAACAGGTGGGCCAGGGGGTCACGGAGGTGGCCCCCGGCGACTTCGTGGTGCTCAACTGGCGGGCGGTCTGCGGCACCTGCCGGGCCTGCCGGCGCGGTCGCCCCTGGTACTGCTTCAACACGCACAACGCGGCCCGGCGGATGACCCTCACCGACGGCACCGAGTTGGCGCCGGCGCTGGGCATCGGCGCCTTCGCCGAGAAGACGCTCGTCCACGCCGGGCAGTGCACGAAGGTCGACCCGGCGGCCCGGCCCGCCGCGGTGGGCCTGCTCGGCTGCGGCGTGATGGCCGGCCTCGGCGCCGCCATGAACACTGGTCAGGTCACCCGGGGCGACTCGGTGGCCGTCATCGGCTGCGGCGGGGTCGGCGACGCCGCGGTGGCCGGCGCGGCGCTGGCCGGCGCGACCACGATCATCGCCGTGGACACCGACGCCCGCAAGCTCGACTGGGCCCGCAGGTTCGGCGCCACCCACACCGTGGACGCCTCCGCCGAGGACCCCGTCGAGGCGATCCGGGCCGCCACCGGCGGGTTCGGCGCCGACGTGGTGATCGACGCGGTCGGCCGCCCGGAGACCTGGAAGCAGGCGTTCCACGCCCGCGACCTGGCCGGCACCGTGGTGCTGGTCGGGGTGCCCACCCCGGAGATGACCGTCGACCTGCCGCTGCTGGACGTCTTCGGCCGCGGCGGCGCGCTCAAGTCCAGCTGGTACGGCGACTGCCTGCCCAGCCGGGACTTCCCACTGCTCACCGAGCTCTACCTGCAGGGCCGGCTCGACCTGGACGCGTTCGTCACCGAGGAGATCGCCCTGGACCAGGTGGAGCAGGCGTTCGACCGGATGCATCGCGGCGACGTGCTGCGCTCGGTGGTGGTCTTCCCGTGACCGCCCGCGTGGACCACGCCGTCACCTCCGGCACGTTCTCCCTCGACGGACAGACCTTTGACGTCGACAACAACGTCTGGGTGGTGGGCGACGACGCCGAATGCGTCGTCGTCGACGCCCCGCACGACGTCGCGGCGATCCTGCGCGCCGTCGGTGACCGCCGGGTGGTGGCCATCCTGGCCACCCACGCCCACGACGACCATGTACGGGTGGCGCCCGAGCTGTCCCGGGCCACCGGCGCGCCGGTGCTGCTGCACCCCGCCGACCGGGTGCTCTGGGACCTGGTCCACCCCGACCTGCCGCCCGGCGGCGAGCTGGCCGACGGGCAGACCCTGCCCGTCGCCGGCACCACCCTGCACGTGCTGCACACCCCCGGCCACAGCCCCGGGGCGTGCAGCTTCCACGCCCCGACGCTCGGCATGGTCTTCACCGGCGACACCCTCTTCGCCGGCGGGCCCGGCGCGACCGGCCGCTCGTACAGCGACTTCGGCACCATCGTCGAGTCGATCCGGGGCCGCCTGCTCACCCTGCCACCGGAGACCGTGGTGCACACCGGGCACGGCGACAGCACCACCATCGGGGCCGAGGCGCCGCACCTGCCCCGGTGGCTGGCGCGCGGCCACTGACCCGCGGGCCGGTGCGGTGAGGTCGGTCAGCGTTCGTCGCGCCGGCCGAGGACCGGCTTGACGTCCAGCACGGGGGTGCCGTCCAGCGCCTCCAGGCCGGCCACCCGCATCCGCAGGCCGTCCACGGCCAGCACCCGCACCCGGTGCAGCCCGATCGGGTTCGGCCGGTCCGCCGACCGGGTGCTGAACACCCCGGTCTCCGGCCGGGCGTGGTCGTCGCGCGGACGCACCGCCAGGACGTCCCGCCGGGCCCGGTCCAGCCAGGTGAGGACCAGGACCTCGGCGTCGGGCCGCAGGTCGCGCAGGCCCACCGCGACGGTGGGGGAGAAGACCAGGTACGCCTCCGGCGCACCCTCGTCGCCCTGCTTCGGCGCGAACTCCGCATCGGTCAGCGGCGACTCCACCCGACCGATCGGGCACAGCTCGTACGGCCCGTCGCCGGTCACGTCGTGGTCCCGCCGCCGAGGCGCATGTGCAGCCGTACGGTGGTGCCGGCCGCGGTGGTGTGCAGCAGCACCAGGTCGCAGAGCGCGTGCACGATCACCAGCCCTCGCCCGCCGATGCCGTCGTGCCGGGGCGCGAGCCGACCGGCGAGCGGGTCGGCCAGCCAACCGCCGTCGTGGATCTCGCACACCAGGTGTTCACCGGTGTGCCACACCCGCAGCACGCCGGCGCCACCGGCGTGGGCGACGCTGTTCGCGGCCAGCTCGGTGACGGCGATCTGGAGGTCCGCGATCCGGTCCGGGTCCAGGCGCGCGGCCTGCGCCCGGTCGGTGACGAACCTGCGCACGTCGGCCAGGGTGTCGAGGGCGTACGGGAGGACGGAGACCGGCTCGTCGGGGTCCGGCAGCGGCTTGTTGTGCCCGGTGACGACCTGCTCCGGCGCGAAGGTGGGGCTCGGCCGCCGGCCCGCCGCGTCCACCAGCACCGGATGGGTGCGGCCGGCGTCGACGAGCACCTCGGCGTCGAGCCGCGCGGTGTCGTACGGGCAGAGGATGTGCGCGTCCCGGTCGGCGAACGCCGCGTTGATCAGCGCCTCGTGCTGGGCGCACGCCGGCTGCTCGGCCTCGGTACGCCCCGCCCACACCGGTTCGCCGATGATGCGTACCCGCTGGTCGGGATGCCGGTCGAGGAAGGCCTGCAACACCCAGGGGATGATCCGGCCGGGGTTGCGCCCGGCCTCGGTCATGTCGGCGTAGCGGACCCGGTCGTCGTCGGCGCCCACCCGGTCGCGGATCAGCGCCAGCCGGTCGGGTGGGGCCGCCACCAGCACCGGCTCCCCGTTCGCCAGACCCTCCGTCACGAAGGGCACGGTGCCGGCGAGCAGCTCCGCGCGGTCCCGGTAGAACAGTCCCTCGTGGACCAGCCGCGCCGACCCGGACGGCGTCATGTCGCGTACCCCGGGCGGTCCGTGCCGTCGACGAGGTCGAGCAGCCGGTGCAGCGCCGGCCGGCAGCCGACCAGGCGGACCCCGGCCGGGGTGACCCGCCGGGCCCGGACCAGCGCGCTGGCGGCGCTCCCGTCGGCGAAGCTCAGTTCGGAGACGTCGACCACGCAGGGCTGCGCGGTCGGCGCCCGACCGGTGAGCTGCCCGAGCAGGGCGGCGAACGCCTCCCGGTTGCTGCGGTCGACCTGGCCGACCAGGCGCAGGCCGTACGGCTCGAGGGTCCGGTACGCCCGCAGCATCGGCGTCCAGGTGCGCGCGGCGTCCGGCCCCACCGTCGCCGGGTGCGCGGCGGCGATCGGGCGCAGGTACTCGGCGGGGAAGAGCCGCCGGTCGTACAGGCACATGCCGGCCACGTCGCCGTCCAGGAAGACGCGGTTCGTCTCGGCCTCGTACCGGCACAGGTCGGCGACGGGTACGCCGTGCCGCACCGCCCAACTCATGTCACCGATCAGGCGCAGCCCCGGGCGCTCGTCGCGCCGGGCCCGGGCGACCTCGGTGGTCAGCTCCTCGACCATCGCGTCCGCACTGAACCGGCCGCCGGTCAGGTAGCTCTCCACCGCCGGCACGATCCGCAGTCGACCGCCGGCCAGCGCCGCCTCGGTCAGCACGCCGACGCCGTCGAGGTGGGCCCGCACGACGGCAGGGGAGGTCGCGTCGGTGAACCAGACGACCTTGTGGCCGAGGCTGAGACCGCGGGCGGCGAACCGCCCCCCGGCGTCGAGACCGCCGGCCTCGCCGTCGTGCGCCCAACAGACGTGGTCGCCCAGGCTGACCTGGTCGGCCACCGCGCTCGCAGTCACCCTCATCGCCCTCCGGTCGGCCTCACTCTAGCCCGTGGTCGACCCTCGGCGAACGCCGGTGCGCGGCGAAGCGGCCTGCCCGGCCGTTCCACCGGAGGCTGGTCTGGCGGTGGACCGGACGGCGGCGCTATCTCCACTGTGGTACCAAGCGGACCCTGAGCGGGCCGCATTGTCCCGGATGGACCGCCCAGCGCAGCCTCGACCTGCTGCTCCGCCGGCTCGCCGGCACCACCGACAACCGGGCCCTGCTCGCTCGCTTTTAGAATCGACTGGTGAGCACCGACCCCGCCGCGCCCCGCCCGAACGTACGACAGCTGCGCCTGGTGGTGGAGGCCGAGGACTACGAGGCGGCGGTCGCGTTCTTCCGCGACGCGCTCGGCCTGCCGGAACAGGCCGCGTTCTCCGGCGAGGGCGACGCCCGGGTGGTGATCCTCGACGCCGGTCGGGCCACCCTCGAGATCGCCAACCCCGCGCAGAAGCGCATGATCGACGAGGTGGAGGTGGGGCGACAGGTGGCGCCGCGCATCCGGGTGGCCTTCGAGGTGGACGACACCCCGGCCACCACCGACCGGCTGGTGGCCGCCGGGGCCACCGAGCTCGCGCCGCCGACCGTCACGCCCTGGCACTCGCTCAACTCGCGGCTCGACGCTCCGGCGGGACTTCAGCTCACCCTCTTTCAGGAGCTGCGCGACCTCGACGATCGCGCCACCCTGGACGGTTTCGGCACCGACCGGGACCGCGCCGGCTGACACCCACCAGGGCGAAATCGGGCTGCGGCGACCAGAGGTGACGTGCCAGGATCCGCCGCATGTCCGTCTCCGAACGGCCGGTCGCGTCCGCCAGCGACCTGCTCACCCCGGCGCAGTCCGCCGCCGTGCGTCACGTCCGCGCGGTGGCGGTGCGGGACCGGCCGGTGGCCCTCGCGGTGATCGCCCGGCACCTGGCCGGGTCCGGGGCCGCGTACCGGCCGGAGGAGCTGGTCGCGGCGATCGCGGAGCGGGGCCGGCTGACCGTCAACTTCCACCCCGACCGGCTGCTCGCCGACGGGCGTACGGTGGCGGCGGCGCTCGCCGACGAGGGGACCTACCGCAGCCAGTTCGTCACCGGCATCTCCAGCGGCGGCCTCACCGCGTATCCGGGCGGCGACCGGGACCGCTGGGAGGAGCGGCTGTTCGGCGGGGCGTACCAGGCGCCCGGGGTGTCACCGGCGGAGCGGCCGATCTACGGCGGGTTGAACCTGTTGGACCACCCGGACGGCGCCTGCCCCCGGTTCGGCTCCTGCCACCTGCGGCTGCGTCCGGAGGTGCTGGCCCGAACGACGTTCTGCTTCGGCGACAGCCATCTGGGCCCCACCGACCTGGGCACCGTCGACGTGCCCGAGCCCATCCTGGCCGCCCTGCTGGCGGCGACCGCCGAAACCGCGACGAGCCTCGGCGTCGCCGGGATGGACGCCGGCCGGCTGGTACGCACCCTGCTCAGCCGGCGCGAGCGGGCGGCGCGCCGGCCCGCCGGCCGCGCCCTGGACGACTACGTCGAGGCGCAGATCCACGGCGGGGTCGCGCTGGGACGGGACGTGGAGGCGCTCGTCGTGGACCCGTCGTTCCGGGAGACGGACATCGGGCGCCTGCTGGCCGAGATCGCCCAGCGGTACCGGATCGACCTGGCGTTCCACGACGGCTTCGCGATGCCGGTTGACGCGATCGGTCCCGAGTTCCGCGGGCCGGCGATCCCCCCGTTGGCCGCCCGGGTGCACGCCGAGTTCGGTCGGCCGGGGGAGCCGGTCGACGCCGCGCTGATCGGGCGGGCCGCGGCGTCGGTGGTGCGGGAGCCGGGCCGCTGGGCCGACCGGGGCTCGACCGCCGAGACCCTCCAGCACCTCAAGCAGCTCTGGCACGTCCTGGTGCGGTTCGGCGATCCGCGTCCCTGACCCGCCCGTTCGCGGGTGAACGTCCGACTCGCCGCGTGACCCACGCCGCAGCCCGGCGGGGTACCGACATTTCCGGAATGACGGACACGTCAACCTGGTTGTGTCCCCCGTACCGCCGGCATCCAAACCTCGCCGGCGCGGGCAGTTCCCCCGGGAGTGGGCGCGATCTTCAAGCGCGTCGACACGATTGAAAGGGCAACCATTCGTGAAGCAGGACTTCACTGCATGGCTCCCCGCCATCGCGAAGAACCGCAGGACCCCACTGATCGTCGCCGGCATCGCCGCCATCGGCGGACTGGCGCTCGGACCCGCCGCCGTGGCCGCTCCGGTCACCAGCGGGCCGCACGCCGGAGCCGTGGCCGCCATCGACCTCGCCACCGGCAAGAACCGACAGGCCACCACGGTCGAATCCGCCTTGACCACCGGCAGCAGCACCAGCAAGGTGCCCGCCGGCAAGCCGAGCCGGGACAAGCTGATCCCGCACGGCGTCGAAGGCGCGCAGTCCCGCGTGCCGCTCGACGACGAACAGCGTGCCAACGCCAAGGCCATCATCGAGACGGCCAAGAAGACCGGTGTGGGCGAGCGGGGCGCGGTGATCGGCGTGGCCACCTCGCTCCAGGAGTCGAAGCTCTACAACCTGGGTCACCTCGGCGTGTACAACGACCACGACTCGCAGGGCCTGTTCCAGCAGCGCCCGTCCAGCGGTTGGGGCACGGTGGAGCAGATCACCGACCCGGAGTACGCCTCCCGGGCGTTCTTCGACGCGCTGAAGAACGTGCACGGCTGGGAGGACCTGCCGCTGACCACCGCGGCGCAGACCGTCCAGATCTCGGCCTACCCCTACGCGTACGCGCAGTGGGAGGAGCAGGCGGCGGACATCGTCCAGCAGCTCTGGTGATCATCGCCTGAACGACCGGCCGGCCGGTCCCCGTCCCGGGGGCCGGCCGGTTCCTTCTCACCCAACACACCGGGCAGGCCGACACGAAGTCGCCGGGGCGGTACTCGGTGAGGTCCCTGCCGGTGGTTGCGCAGTTCGCGACAGGCTATGTGCGACGGGCGCATTCGGGGCTAGATGTCGGTTTTGGTCGGTGGAATGTCCGGCTGTCGGGTCTGCCGGGGATTCGGGGCTCGTGTTCCGTGACCGGCGGCATTCTCAAGCTGGAATCGTGGCGGGGCCGGGGTCGTTACATCTCCTGTACGACGGCAGCAGCGGTGACTTG
>NZ_JBAKHM010000030.1:0-65727 GCF_036902725.1 Micromonospora psammae
CAGACAGAACGATCCTCACGTCCCGGGGTGACGGCCCAACATCATTTCGTTAGGAGTTCTTAGGAGTTACCGGCGGGGTCCAGGAAACGGTCGAAGATGAATCCGGTGGCTTGCGCCTGCACGTATTTGTCGATCACGTCGATGGCCCACTCCCGGGCAGACCACTGCCTTGGCTCGTAGAGCCCCAAGACCGTGTTCAGCAGGACGTCGCCGGTGTAGACGACGGCGAACACCGTGTTGACCGCCTTCTGCCCGCGCAGCCCGGCCGAGGCGGCGATGCCATAGGCGGTGCCCCACATGCCTCCCAGGCAAAAATGGGTCACGTAGTTGAGCCGTATGCGTCCTGGCGCGCTCTGGGGATGCACGGGAAGGATCCGCTCGGCGAAATCCGCCGGAGCGAAGCTGTCCCCTCGTCCGGTTGCCGGCATCTCGATGATTTTCTGGAAGGCCGTCATCACCACCGTGCCCGCCCCACCGGCCAGGACGCCCCGCCCGAGGTTAGCCGCCGCGCCCGCTCGCCTACCCGATTGTCTGAATCCCACCTCCGTAGGCGATCCCGGTAGGCCTGCAGCAGTCACTGGCGTGCAGCCGCGGACGGTGCGCCGAGACCGCACCGGGCGACGATCCGCTGCGACGTTCGCTGTCGCGGTGGTTGCGCTGGCCGGGGTGTTTGGGGCGAGCGCAATGGGCGTCCGTGCGAGCCTCGGTGGCCTCTACGACGCGGTTGGCCCGTCCGGGCGTGGGGCCGGCAGTGAGGCTGAGCCTACGGCGAGGGTCGCGCCCGCCCCGCAGGTGCCCGCTGTGCCCTGTCTGACGTCGGAGGTGGCGAGGCGGACGCCGGTGTCGTCCGCGCCCGCCGACCCAGAGGGGCCCGCCGTGCTGCCGCCTGGCTGGTTTCGCACAGCGACGAGGCAGGGTTCACCCTCGGGTTGCCCGAGGGGTGGGTGCGCTTCACCGACGGTGACGTGGTCTGCCTGTCCGATCCCGGCCGCGAGCGCGTGCTGGCCGTCGACGTTTCCCGCACCGCGCAGCGGGACCCGAGCGGCTTCTGGCGGGCCGAGGCGGACCGGCTCGTGCGGGCCGGCGCGTTGCCCGGCTACGGGAAGGTCAGTATCGGGCCGGTGATCCGCCCCGGCGGGGCGGCCGAGTGGGAGTTCACCTGGCAGGACCCGGCCGGGCAGCGTCAGCACGCCCGCAGGCTGCTGGTCAACGGCACCAAGCCGGGCGGAGCGCACGAGCTGACCTGGGTCACCGCGGACACCGGCTGGTCCGAGGGTGAGCCCACCGCGCGCCTCGCCGCCGCGAGCTTCCGTACCACTGACTGATCCTCGCCGAGAAAGGCGGCTGTCTGGCCCATCCGCGCCGGCTGCGGCGCCGAATCCCCTACGACGACACCCCGGCGCTCCTGCCGGGGCCAGCGAATGGGAGATGCGTTGTGAGATTGTCCCGAGCTCTGCTCGCCCTGCCCGCCGCCGCGCTCGTTCTCGCCTTCCCGGGCGTCGCGCACGCCGACGAGAGCGTGCAGGTTACGCTGCAGGACCTCAACGAAACCGGCGCGACCGGCACAGCGACGTTGACCGCCACCAGCGGCGGCGATCTGAAGATCATGATCCGGTCGAAGGGGATGACCCCGAACTCCCCGCACGCGCAGCACGTCCACGGCGCGGCCAACGGCATGGACTTCCACTGCCCGGACAAGTCCGCTGACGCCAACGGCACCGGCTTCGTCAGCACCGAGGAGGGCCTGAAGATGTACGGCGACATCTTCATCTCCCTGACCACCACCGGTGACACCACCAAGGCCAGCGGGCTGGCGGTGGACCGCATGCCGAAGGCCGACGCCCAGGGCAACCTCACCTACCAGCGCACCATCCCCGCCGCAGAGCTGCCCGCCGGCACGATCGAGCACCTGAAGGACCTGCACCTGGTGCAGCACGGCATCGACGCCAACGATAACGGCAAGTACGACATGGAAGCCCTCGGCGAGTCGACCTTCGCCAAGTCGATCGGTGTCAACGGCATCCCCGCCGAGGCCACTGACCCCGCGACGTGCGGGATGGTCAGCGGCGCCGCTGCCGGATCGGTTCCTGCGGGCGGCGTGGACACCGGCGACGGCAGCACCTCCGACTCGCCGTCGATGACCCTGTTCGGCGTCGGTGCTTTCGCGCTGCTCGGCGCCGCCGGGGCCTTCGCCGCGCGTCGCCGGCTCGCCGGCCAGCGCTGAGCCGGGGCATTGCGATGGACACCGGTGACACCGTTGTGCCGGCTGGCCACCGTCGGGGGCGTCTGACGCTCCTGGCGGTGGCCGGCATTCTCATCCTCACCGCGGTCGTCACCGGCGCAGCGGCGCTGAACGACCGTGAGTCGAATTCACCGCGGCCCTCGACCGGTGCGGCAGCGCCCGCCGCGGGCCCACCGGCAGCCGCGGCGCAGCGGCCGGGGGAGTTGACGTGGGGACCGCTGATGGCCAGCTCACCTCCGGTGCGGGTGTCGATTCCGTCGCTGAAGGTCGCCTCGGCGACCATCCCGCTGGGCCTGCAGGCCGACGGGTCGATGCAGGTGCCCGACAGCGCCACCGAGGTCGGCTGGTTCACCAAGGCACCGCCGCCCGGCGCGCTCGGTCCGGCCGTGCTCGCCGGGCACGTCAACTGGAAGGGCAAGCGGGGCGTGTTCTTCGAGCTGGGCACGATGCGCGCCGGTGACGCTATTTCGGTCGCACGCGCGGACGGCAGCACCGCCATGTTCACCGTCACGAAGGTGCAGCAGCATCCCAAGGACCGCTTTCCCACCGACGAGGTCTATGGTGCGACCGACCACGCGGCGCTGCGCCTGATCACCTGCGGCGGTGAGTTCGACGACGCCACGCAGCACTACCGCGACAACGTCATCGTCTACGCCCGCCTGGCCCACGCCCATCCCGCCTAATGGCCGCTGGCACTGCCCGGCGGATGCTGGGATGTTCCTCGGAAGGGAGCAGCTTTTAATAGGGCAGGTATGGTGCCAGAGTCCGTCTGAAGGTTGAGGGAGCCAGTGCATGCGTGAGGATTCGCCGCGCTGGGAGCAGATCAACCCCAGCTCCTACACCTGGGAACAGGACGGGCTGCGCGAGTTGGCCAGCTACCTGCCCGATGCCGACCCGTACCACGTCTGGGCGAACGTCGAGTTCGTCGGTGCCGACGGCTCGATCAACGAGGTCGACGCCCTGGTGCTGACCCCCAGCGGGCTCTACGTGCTGGAGCTGAAGCACTGGCAGGGCGAGATCCGTGGCGACGGGATCCAGTGGATGCGCCGGGCACCCAACTCCCGGCTCATCCCGGAGGACAACCCGTACATCCTGGCCAATCGGAAGGCCAAGCGGCTGGCGAGCCTGATCCGGTACTACGCCCGCCAGAACGGCCGCGAGGGGCAGGCGCCCTACGTCGGCGCAGCGGTGTTCATGCATGCCCGCGCAATGCGGGCGAGTCTGGACGTCATCGGTGGCCAGCACGTCTACGGGCTGGAGGGGCACGATTCGGGGCTGCCCGGCCTGAAGGAGCTGCTGCGGACTCCGCCTCGTAACCCTGGGCACCGGGTGGACGAGGCGCGCGGGCGACAGATCGTCGACCTGGTGCGCGGCGCCAAGATCCGGCCGTCGGTGGCGGACCGCAAGGTCGGCCAGCTGCTGCTGCACCCGAAGCCGTTCGCCGAGGGGCTCGGCTGGCAGGACTTCCTCGCCGGACATGCGCTGGACACCTCGCTGGTGCGCCGGGTGCGGTTCTACCTGACCAGCCGGGCGGCCGAGCACGAGGTGCCGGCGATCCGCAAGGCGGCGGAGCGGGAGTTCCGCCTGTTGCAGGGCATCCACCACCCGGGCGTGGCCCGGGCGCACGACCTGGTCGAGCACGCCTGGGGCCCCGCGGTCATCTTCGACCACCAGCCGGACTGGGTACGCCTCGACCAGTGGCTGCTGCGCCGAGGTGACTCGCTGACCCTGGCCCAGCGGTTGCACCTGGTGCAGGACCTCGCCGAGATCATCGACTACGCGCACTCCCGCCGGCTGGCCCACCGCGCGCTGTCGCCGCGCGCGATCTACGTCGGTGACCCGGATGGGCCGCGCCCGACGCTGGTGGTAACCGACTGGCAGACCGGCGGGCGACTGGCGGGCACCACCCAGCTCACCCGACTCGGCCCGTCGAGCGATCCGGCCAGCCTGGAGCTGTTCTTCGACGACGAGGTGCGCCGCTACCAGGCGCCGGAGGCGGAGAACGCCGCCCGCCTGCCCGGCCACCAGCTCGACGTGTTCTCCCTCGGCGCGCTGGCGTACCGGATCTTCGCCGGGTCGGCGCCGGCCGCCACGCCGGAGGAACTGGTCAGCGCGGTCCGGGACAGCGGCCTGCACGTGGACGCGGCGGTTGACGGCATGCCGCACACCCTGGTCACCCTGGTCTACGACGCGACCCGTGGCGATCCGGCGCACCGGCTACCCAGCGTCTCCCGGTTCCACCAGGATCTGGAGAAGGTCTGGGACGAACTGACCGCTCCGGAGCCGGAACCGGTGGCCGATCCGCTCTCGGCTCACCGGGGCGACCTGCTCGACGGTGGCCTGGAGGTGAAGGACCGGCTCGGCTCGGGTGCTACGGCCGTCGCCCTGCTGGTCACCCGGGACGGGGAGTCCCGCGAGCTGGTGTTGAAGGTGGCCCGCGACGAGCAGCACGAGGAACGGCTGACCGCGGAGGCGCATACCCTCGCGCAGTTGAAGCACCCCCAGGTGGCCGCGCTGGTGGACGGCCCGGTGCGGGTCGGCGGCCGGACCGCCCTGCTGATGGAGAGCGCCGGGCAGCGGACCCTGGCCGAGGAGTTGCGCGGTGGCCGGCTCGCGCTGGACCTGCTGGAGCGGTACGGGCGGGACCTGCTCGACATCGTCAACTACCTCGACGGCCAGGGTGTCTGGCACCGTGACCTGAAGCCGGCCAACCTGGCGGCCCGGCCGAGGCCGAAGGACAAGCAGCCGCACCTGTGCGTCTTCGACTTCTCGCTCTCCTCCGCGCCGGCGGACCAGCTCGGCGCGGGCACCGTCGGCTACCTCGACCCGTTCCTCGGGCCGCCGCGCCGGCTGCGCTACGACGCGGCGGCCGAGCGTTTCGCAGCGGCGGTCGTCCTCTACGAGATGGCGACGGGCATCCTGCCCCGGTGGGGCGACAACGCGAACCCGGCCGCCGTCAGCGACGAGGTCGCCCTCGATCCGGCGGCGTTCGACCCGGCGGTCGCCGACCGGCTGGTGGAGTTCTTCGGACGGGCGCTGGCGCGGGACGCGGCGGCCCGGTTCGACACGGTCGACGAGATGACCGACGCCTGGCGGGCCATCTTCCAGCAGGTCCCGCAGCCGGCCGTGACTCCGGTCGGCCCGGTGCCGGCGGTGGTGGGGCTGACCCGTGAGTCGCCGCTGGAGGTCACCGAGCTGACCGCCCGGGCCCGCTCGGCGCTGGAGCGGCTCGGCATGCACACCGTCGGCGAGCTGCTGGACGCCGAACCGTCGGCACTGACCCGGGCCAAGGGCGTGCCGGACGCCACCCGCAAGGAGATCCTCGCCCAGGCGCGAGCGCTGCGCGCCGTGCTGCCCGACGGCAGCGAGCCGGCCGCTGAGGAACAGCCGCAGGCGCAGGGCGTGGAAGCACTCTGCGCGACCCTGCTGCCCGCCGCGACCTCCCGTAACCACCGGACGCTGGCCGTCCTGCTCGGGCAGACACCCACCGACGACGGCACGTTCCTGTGCTGGCCGGCGCAGAGTGAGGCAGCCCGGGCCACCGGCCGGAGTCAGCCGCAGATTTCCAAGCTGCTCAACGCCCAGGCCAGGACGTGGCTGGGAGTGCCGGCGCTGGAGGCGGTGCGCAACGAGATCGTGGCGCTGCTCGACGCCCGCGGCGCGGTGATGTCCGCCGAGGAGCTGGCCCAGGCGCTGATCGCCGCCCGGGGCTCCTACACGACGATGCCGAAGCGGCTGCCGCAGGCGGTCGGGCTGGTCCGCGCCGCCGTCGAGGCCGAGCTGAGCACCGGTGGGGACGCCCGGGTGGCCATCCACCGGTTCCGCACCTCCGGTACCGTCCTGGTCGGCCGGGAACCGGACGATCCGGCGTCCGACGTCACCGCCGCCGACTTCCTCGGGTACGTGGTGGAGCTGGGCGGCCGGGCCGCCGAGCTGGCCGCCGCCGACCCCCTGCCGACCAGGCAACGAGCCGTCGAGGAGCTGCGCCGGCTGCCCGCGCCGACCGGGATGCCGGCCCTGGCCGACCTGCGGCTGTTGCAGCTCGCGGCGGCCGGCAGCAGCGACCGGGTCGACGTCAACGCGCAGGGGCAGCTCTACCCGGTGGGGCTGCCGGCGGAGCGCGCGCTGCGGTTGTCGATGGGCAGCCTGATCGGCCAGCGGCTCAGCGAAGACCAGATCCGTGACCGGGTGCACAGCCGCTTCCCGCGGGCCGAGAGGGTGCCGAACCGGCCCAAGCTGAATGACCTGCTCGCGGCGGCCGAGGTGCCACTGACCTGGCACTCGAACGACCGGGTGTACGGGCCGGCGACCACGGCGGCGTCGGTGACCGGTACCCGGATGGCGAGCACCCACATGCCGCTGCTCGGGCTCACCGCCGCCGACGAGGTGGCAGAGAAACTCGCCTCGGCCATCGAGCGGCGGGCCTTCCTCGCGGTGCTGGCGCCGCTGCGCCGCCTCGGCCCGGCCCGGCGGGCGCTGCTGGCCCGGCTGCCGCTGACCGAGGTGGACGTCACGGCGATCCTGCTGGACCGGCTGCGCGCGCTGGGCTTCCCCTGGGAGGCGATTATGGCGGCCGACAACGGCTCGCCGCTGGACGCCGACTTCCGCAGCCTGGTGGACCTGGTCCGGCACCAGGTGGTCCCGGCGGTCAGCGAGGCGATCGCCGCCGCCGACGGGCCGGCGCTGATCACCGAGGCGGCGCCGCTGGCCCGGTACGGGCAGCTCGGGCTGCTCCAGGAGTTGGCCGACCCGACCCGGCCCCGGCCGGCGGCCCGGCTGCTGCTGGTGCCGGCGCGGCGTCCCGAGCCGGCGGTGCTGGACGGGGTGCAGCTGCCGCTGACCTCACCGGCGAGTCAGTCGCTGTGGCTCGCCAATGACTGGATCGAGGCGGCCGGTTTGCTGCCGGGGAGGGCCGTGTGATGGCGGACGACCTGTGCGCCAGGTGGGCGAAGTCAGAGAGTCGCCCTTGACGGCCTCACTGTCCGAACATATGTTCGGTCGATGAGTGGTCGGCTGATGAGAGGACGACGTGACGTGAAGCCCGGCTGGCTGGGGCGCCGGCGGCCTCTCGTCGCAGCAGGCCCTACGATCATCCGTGTGGAGAAGTCGGTGGCGGAGCGAGCGGCCCTGGTCGCGCTGCTGCGTCGGACGAGCGTGAGCTGGTCCGAGATCGCCCTTGACATCCAGGACGTGGGCAGCGCGTCGAGCGTCCTCCGCCGTGCGATCGTTGAAGCGGACGGACTGTTCGCGGACGAGGGCTCGGCTGACGCTCTGATCGAAGCGGCTCTCGCCGAGATCGAGGCGTGGCAGTCCCACGGGATCATCGTCCGTGCCTTCTTCGATGATGATTATCCCCAGCAGCTTCGGGCCATTCGGGAAATGCCTCCGGTTCTCTTCGCCCGGGGGGCACTGGTTCCTGACTCCCGCGCGATCGCCGTGGTTGGCAGCCGCGAGGCTTCTGCCGACGGTGTCCGGATCGCGAAGGCCGCCGCCACCTCGCTGGCGCGGCAGGGAGTCACCGTGGTCAGCGGCCTGGCCAAGGGGATCGACACGGCGGCGCATGAGGCGGCCCTGGAGGCGGGTGGTCGGACGGTGGCGGTGATCGGTACCGGCATCCGCCGGTACTACCCGGCCACTAATCGCCGCCTTCAGGACCACATCGCGGACGTGGGACTCGTACTGAGCCAGTTCTGGCCGGACGCGCCACCCACAAAGCAGAGCTTCCCCATGCGCAACGCCGTGATGAGTGGATACGCGGCGGCCACGGTGGTGGTCGAGGCCGGAGCGAAGAGTGGCGCTCGGATCCAGGCACGCCTTGCACTCCAGCACGGCCGCCCGGTTGTGCTGACCAATCAGGTGATGCAACACGAGTGGGCGCGGTCGTTCGCCGACAACCCTGGAGTTCACGTGGTGCGCGGCATGAGCGAACTCCTCAACGTTGTCGACGGCATCCTTGGTCGGATGCCGACCGGAACGGGTATGGAGGGCTTTCCTGACCTCGTCACACTCTGACTCCTGGGGCGTCATCCGCCAGTACGTCGAGCTCCAGCGCAACTATCTGAGCAATCCCCTGCCGGCATATTCGTGGATCTGCCCGACATGTCGGGGTGTTCGCACAGCGGGCTATCCGCTCTGCTTCCCCTGCCAGACGCACCACACCAGGTCGCGCGGCGCCCTTGCGGACCTTGTTGTTCCGATCTCCTACTCGCCTCGGACCGGTCAGCATCACCACAACCTTCGGGCCTACAAGGGAATTCGTCCGCCGGCCCAGGCCGGCTGGAATCTCCTGGCCCTCCTGCTGCTCTTCCTGCGCGATCATCGCGCCTGCCTTGCCAGCCGGCTGGAGGGCGAGCCGACCCATGTCGTCACCGTTCCGAGCACTCAGGGACGTCCGGGCCGGCACCCCCTTGACGCTCTCTGCGCTCAGCGGGTCGGCCTGCCTCGGATAACCGCCGTCGCCGACCCTCGGTACGGCGCTGGCGAACGCCAGTTCCAGATGGACTGGTTCGCGGCTGAGTTGCCGGACCGGAGAGAACCGGTTCGGGCGCTCGTCATCGACGACACGTGGACCACCGGTGCGCGTGCCCAGTCGCTCGCCTACGCCTTGAAGCAGGCGGGCGCCGAGCGTGTCGCGATCGTCGTGCTCGGTCGCCACGTCAACCCCGACCACCCACCCTCCGCCCCACTGCTGGCGGCGATCCGCAACTCGATCTTCGACCCGGCGGTCTGTGCCGCAGAGCTGGACTGAGCCGTACTGCGGAAGGGGCCTCTCGATGGCCGTCCGTCTTCCACGTCGCACCCGCTCAGTCGGCATGCCGACAGTGCGTGGATGGTGGTCACTCGTCAGGGATAGTGGCGAAGGTGGCGAGGTTGATCGATGAGGGCGATGACCCGTACCTCTGGCTGGAAGAACTTGATGGCGCGGACGCCGCCGGGTGGGTGCGGGACCGCAATGCGGAGACCCTGCCCACGCTGACCAGAAGCGATTCGTTCGCCGCCCTGCGGACCGAAATCCGGGCGGTGCTCGATGCCGAGGACCGCATCCCCTACCCGGGATGGCGTGGAGACGGCTTCTACTACAACTTCTGGACCGACGCGACGCACCCGCGGGGGGTCTGGCGGCGGACGACGCTCGACCAGTACCGGCGGCCTGAGCCGGAGTGGGACGTGCTGCTCGACGTCGACGCGCTCGCCGCCGAGGAGGGCGAGAACTGGGTCTGGCAGGAGGTGACGGTGCTCCGCCCTGGCTACCAGCGCTGCCTGATCAGCCTGTCCCGGGGCGGCGCCGACGCGGTCGTGGTGCGCGAGTTCGACCTGGTCCGCCGGGCCTTCGTCGAGGACGGCTTCACGCTGCCCGAGGCGAAGACCGGCGTCTGCTGGATCGACGCGGACCACATCTACGTCGGCACCGACTTCGGGCCCGGTTCGCTGACCTCCTCCGGGTACCCACGCCTCGCCAAGCGGTGGCGTCGGGGCACGCCGCTGTCCGCGGCCGACGTCGTCCACGAGGGGAGCGCGGACGATGTCGCCGTCTACGCCTCGCATGACCCGACGCCCGGCTTCGAGCGCGACTTCGTGGGCCGCAGCCTGGACTTCTACCGCAGTGAGAACTACCTGCTGACCGAGGCGGGCGAGCGGATCCGGATCGCCGTGCCGGAGGACGCCCAGTGGAACGTGCACCGGGAGTGGCTGCTGATCCGGCTGCGCTCGCCGTGGACGGTCGGCGGGGTGACCCATCCGGCGGGCGCCTTGCTGGCGGCCCGGTTCGACGCGTTCCTGGCCAGCGGGCGGGAACTGGTGGTGCTGTTCCGGCCCGACGCCCGCACGGCGCTGAGCGACTACCTCTGGACCCGCAACCACCTGATCCTGGCCACGCTGGCCGACGTGCGGTGCCGGCTGGAGGTGTTGACGCCCGGCGAGACGGGTTGGCGACGGGAGCCGCTCGCGGGCGTGCCGGAGTTCGACCACAGCCGGATCGTGAAGACCGACCCGGACCACAACGACGCCTACCTGCTCGCCTCCGAAGGGTTCCTCCAACCGGCGACGCTGCGGCTGGGCCAGGTCGGCGGCGCGGTCGAGACGCTCAAACGGGAGCCGGCGTTCTTCGACCCGGACGGCCTGGTGGTACGCCAGTTCTTCGCCACCTCGGCCGACGGCACGCGAGTGCCGTACTACGTGGTGGGAGACCCGAGCGCGGCCGGCGGGCCCACGCTGCTCACCGGGTACGGCGGCTACGAGGTCTCCCTGACCCCGCACTACAGCGGAATCATCGGGCGGGGCTGGCTGGCCCGGGGTGGCAGCTACGTGGTGGCGAATATCCGGGGCGGCGGGGAGTACGGCCCCGAGTGGCACCGCGCCGCGATGCGGGAGAACCGGCCCCGGGCGTACGAGGACTTCGCGGCGGTGGCGGCCGACCTGGTGACGCGCGGGATCACCACGCCGGAGCGGCTCGGCATCGAGGGCGGCAGCAACGGCGGGCTGCTGATGGGGGTGATGCTGACCCGCTACCCCGCGCTCTTCGGGGCTGTCGTCGCAAGCGTGCCGGTGCTGGACATGCGGCGATACCACCGGCTGCTGGCCGGGGCCTCGTGGATGGCCGAGTACGGCGACCCGGACCGGGAGGCCGACTGGGCCTACCTGCGGGAGTACTCGCCGTACCACAATGTCCGCGGCGGGCGGCCGTACCCGCCGGTCCTGCTCATCACCTCGACCCGGGACGACCGGGTGCATCCGGGGCACGCCCGGAAGATGGTGGCTCGGCTGCGCGAGCACGGCCACGACGTGTGCTACTACGAGAACGTCGAAGGTGGGCACGGCGCGGCGGCGAACAACGAGCAACGGGCCTTCGTGTGGGCGCTGACGCTGGAGTTCCTGGGGCGGAAGCTGACCGGACAACCGCACGCGCCCCTACCGCATCAGGTCTCGCCGGACAACGCGGTTGAGCGGGCCGGCCGTAGAATCGCCCGGTGATCGAGCTGAAGGCGCTTCAGGCGCAGGTCAAGACCCTGGTGGAGGATCTGCGCGGGCAGGTCGCGGAGGCGCCGGTCCTGCGGGCGGAGCTGCGCCAGGAGTACGACCAGGCGAAGGCCGCCGAGCGGGTTGGCGGCAGCTTCGAGACCTGGCTCGACGACGTGCTCGACCAGGCGGCGGTGGCCTGGGTGCTTGGCTGCGTGTTCGTCCGGTTCTGCGAGGACAACGAGCTGGTCGAGAAGCTCTGGATCGGCGGCGCTGATCCGGCCGCGCCGGCCGAGCGGGCGGTGCAGCACCGGCAGGCGTACCTGATCGCCAACCCCCGGCACAACGACCGGCACTGGCTGCGGGAGGCGTTCGGCTACCTGCGCGGCCTCAAGGCCACCGGCAAGATCTTCGACCAGCACAACCCCGCCTGGCGGTTCGACATCTCCGGCCCGGCCGCCGAAGAGCTGAGCGACTTCTTCCGGCGCGGGGCCGGCCAGGAGTCGCTGCGCCGCGACGACCTGAACACCCGCTTCCTGGGCGACCTCTACCAGGACCTGTCGACGCACGCGAAAAAGACGTACGCGCTGCTGCAGACGCCGGAGTTCGTCGAGGAATTCATCCTCGACCGGACCTTCGAGCCGGCGGTCAAGGAGTTCGGCCTCGCCGCGACCAGCGTCATCGACCCGACGTGCGGGTCCGGCCACTTCCTGCTCGGCGCGTTCCACCGGCTGGTGGGCAAGTGGCAAGACCGGGAGCCGGGGACCGATGTGCGGATCCTCGCGGAGCGGGCGCTCGGTCAGGTGACCGGCGTCGACGTCAACCCGTTCGCGGTGGCGATCGCCCGGTTCCGACTGCTGATCGCCGCAATGAAGGTGTGCGGACTGACCAAGCTGGAACGGACGCCGGCCTTCCCGGTCCGGGTGGCGACCGGCGACTCGCTGCTGCCGTGGGGGGCGTTCAGCTCCCGGGCGCAGGGTGACCTGCTGGCCGCCATCGAGGGCAAGGATGTCTTCGCGTACGAGAGCGAAGACGCCGACCTGCTCAAGGACTACCTGGCCGAAAACCAGTACACAGTGGTGGTCGGCAACCCGCCCTACATCACAGTTGCCGACGGCACTCGCAGCCAACTCTACCGCAGCATCTATCCGACGGTATGCCACCGGCAATACGCGCTGACCGTGCCGTTCGCCAAGCGCTTCTTCGACTTGGCGAAGCGCTCGGACGAGGACGGCGAGGGCGCAGGCCACGTTGGTCAAATTACCGGTAACGCATTCATGAAGCGCGAATTCGGCAAGAAGCTGATTAACGACTACTTCGCGCACGAGGTCGAGTTGACGGAGGTGATCGACACCTCTGGCGCCTATATCCCCGGTCACGGGACGCCGACGGTGGTATTGGTTGGTCGGGCGAACAAGCGTAGGCGCTCACTCAGCCTGCGCAGCGTACTGGGTGTCAGGGGAGAACCCTCGGCGCCGGCCAGTCCTGCCGAAGGCAAGGTGTGGAAAGCAATTGTCGAACAAATTCAGCATCCAGGCTCAGAGTCTGATTGGGTAAGCGTTGCAGACCTGCCCCGCGATTACCTCGACACTCATCCATGGAGCTTGAGCGGCGGTGGCGCTGCGGGGCTTATGGAGCAGCTCGAACGTGTGGCGCAGGTGAAAGTCGGTGACTTGGTCACCGCCATAGGGCGAGTAACGCATACCGGAATGGATGATAGTTATTTCGCCCCGGTCGGCACTTGGAAGAGATTCGGCCTGGTGGGCTCATCGGTCGTTTCGCTTGTCGCGGGGGAAACTGTTCGAGATTGGATCATCGACCCAGAGACGGAGGCGCTGTTTCCCTACGATTCCCAACTCCGCGCGTCCTTGCGGATAGAGCCTCTCCGGCGAATTCTATGGCTTACTGCTAGCTTGTTGGGGAATCGGCGCGAGCCGGGCGGAACGCACGAGGAAATCGGCCTTACGTGGTTTGAGTGGAGTCGCTGGCATCCGGAACGATTCCTTGTCCCCCTCGGAATCGGCATGGGTGAGGTGGCAACGCATAATCATTTTGTGCTGGATCGGGGGGGAAAAATCTTTAATCGTACTGCCCCCGTGATGAAATTGCCGGAGGGTGCGACAGAAAAAGATCATCTGCGATTGCTGGGCATCCTTAACAGTTCAACTGCCTGCTTTTGGCTCAAGCAGTCGTGCTTTCCTAAGGGCGGTAGTGGGATTGGGCGAGGCATTCAGCCTGAAGACTGGATGGAGCGCTTTGCGTTTAACGCGTCGAACGTCGAGCGTTTCCCGCTTCCAGAGGGGCGCCCGTTGGGGCGGGCGCGGGAACTGGATGGGCTGGCGCAGCGGCTTGCCAGCTTGAGCCCGGCGGCGGTTGCTGCCTCGGGGGTGCCTACCCGGCAGCGGCTCGCGGAGGCCGAGGCGGAGTACCACTCGGTGCGGGCGCGGATGATCGCGTTGCAGGAGGAGTTGGACTGGGAGGTCTACCGGCTCTACGGGCTGATCGACGAGGACCTGACCTGCGCCAACCCGCCGGAGCTGGCGTTGGGGGAGCGGGCCTTCGAGATCGTCCTGCATACCAGCGGGGCGCAGACCGAGTGGTTCAACCGGCACGGTTCCAAGCCGATCGACCGGCCGCAGGCGCACTGGCCGGCCGAGTACCGCTCCCTGGTTGAGCGGCGGATCGCCACCATCGCCGCCAACCGGCACATCGGGTTGATCGAGCGGCCGGAGTGCAAGCGGCGCTGGTCCACCGACGGGTGGGAGAAGATGCAGTCGGTCGCACTGCGGGACTGGCTGCTCGATCGGTTGGAGGCGCCGGAGCTGTGGGGTGGGCAGCCGACGCCGCTGTCGGTGGCGCAGCTCGCCGACCGGGTCGGCCATGACCAGGACTTCCGGGCGGTGCTGGACCTGTGGGTCGGGCACGACAACTACGACCTGACCAAGACCGTCGGCCTGCTGATCGCCGACGAGCACGTGCCGTACCTGCCGGCGCAGCGCTACAAGCCGTCCGGCCTGCGCAAGCGGGCGCAGTGGGAGCGGACCTGGGCGTTGCAGCGCCGGGAGGACGCGGGGGAGAAGGTCGAGATCGAGGTGCCGCCGAAGTACGCCTCGGCGGACTTCGTCCGGCCGTCGTACTGGCGGGCACGCGGCAAGCTCGACGTGCCGAAGGAGCGCTTCATCTCGTACCCGCAGGCGGGGCGGAACAGCGACGGCAGCGAACTGCTCGGTTGGGCCGGGTGGGACCATCTCGCGCAGGCGCAGGCGCTCGCCACCGTCTACCTCGACCGGAAGACGCAGGAGGCGTGGCCGGCGCACCGGCTGCTGCCGCTGCTCGCCGGGCTGGTCGAGATCGAGCCGTGGCTGCACCAGTGGCACTCCGGGGACCACTCGACTTTCCCCGGGTCGCCCGCCGAGTTCTTCACCGACTTCATCAACGCCGAGCTGTCCCAGCTCAGCTCCGACCGCTCAACGCTCACTCTGCTTCTCGGCGTACCCGGCCTGCCGTCAGTTCCGTCTAGTTGAGGGGGTGAGCTAACGTGACCGTCCCGCGGTTGCTGAGGCGAATGGCGCCTGGCGGAGCTTGATTAATCCCTGCCAGTTGCCATCAAGACGAACTGGCAGCGCGCAACTCCTGCAAAGCATTGCCTATTCGTCTATCGGCGGTCACTTAGCTCTTTCTTGAGGAAGCTGACTAGATCTGAGAACTCGTTCGGGGAGCGGGTGGAGACATAAGACCGGCAGGCTTCTGTCGTGATTGCAGCTACGTTGGTCGAAGTATGGGCTGCGAGCGCCTTAGCGTACTCATGATGATCTGCCACGGAAGCTAGGACTTCCGCGATGTCCACGAGATAGGGTGCTTGCTTGAAGTTGTCCTTGACCTCTGTGTCGCTGAATATCTCCTTTTCCGGAGCTTGCGCGCCCGGCAAAGCCGCCATCGCGGTAGCGCATCGAACTTTTTCGGGCATATCCCCGTCGCAGACACCGACAGACCGAACGCCGGCATTGCGGAGTACCTCCACTGCTCCAGGAATTTGCTCCCCTCCGCCCACGATAAGGAAGCTGATGCCGGCTAGTAAGTGCCGATCGCAGAGTCGGATTATCTCATTGAGCAATGTCTTGGCGAACTCGTCTTCGACGCATATTGTGGCTCGGCCCTGATGCCGCTTGAGAAGATAGGAGTCGACCTGATATGTGCTGAGGCCGGTGGTAGCGGAGAGCGCACCGTCTGCCTGCCGGCCAAGGTATACGACGGAAGTGCGTCCCAACTCCCCGAGGATGGCGGAGCTATGGGTCGTAAGGACAACTTGATGCCTGCGACGGTAAACTACATCGACTAGGTATTGCGCAAAGCGGACTTGCGCGTCTCCGTGGAGGGCCGTCTCGGGCTCCTCCAAAACGAAGAGACTTTTTTCGGGGGCTCCTTCCATTGCATCTACCAAATAGAGAGTCCTGCCCTCGCCAAAGCCCATGTGGTTCTCGGAGTAGCGCGAACTGCCCTTCGTGGCCGTGGCAAGATCCGCTTTCTTGTTTCCGTGGCGTACCTCAATGAACTCTAGTTGATCGTATGCCATGCCTAATATCCGCCCGACGTGGCTCCTGACGGCAGAGTCGAATGGACGAGAGTGGCCCATTGACAAATTGCGGGCAGCGTAGACGGAAAAGTCGCGGCGCTCGATCTTGGGGATGAACCAGTTCAGTCCGATGTAATAGCTGGCGCGCTGCGGCTGTCGTTTGTAACCCGACCATTCGACTTTTGCTCGTCTGACCGTCACCTGCTGAGGGTAAATTTCCTTCGGGTCGCTGTAAGAATATATTACCCGGGCATCAGGTGAGAAGGGCTGTGGATCGACGGCGGATACGGGAAAGTAGTCCTTGACGTAATGGCGTCCCCAATCGTGCGGAAGCCTTCGGTATCCGCAGCAGGCAAGCTGTGCTATTGTGCTCTTCCCCGTGCCGTTCAGGCCAGAAAGTGCGGTAATCGGCGATTGGAAGTCAAGGGTAAGGTCGGCCACCCCGCGGAAGCCCCTTATTTCTAGTGACGTTAGAATCGACCCGAAGCACTTATACTGCTGTTTGCCGGTGTACATTTCGTGTACTTTTCGCCGCTTATCGTCATGACTTGGGCTCATGCGTCGAATCTTAATGGGCGCGTTGCCGGTGAGCACCCGACGGCGCGCGCATCGTGCGTCAGTCTCTAGAGGAGTAGCGGCAATTGGGTCAGCAAACGATCTTGCTATGCGCTGCCGGTTCAGCGCCAGCGACAACAACCAAACCTGACCGCCGCCCGCCCTCATGGCCTGATCGGCATTCGACAGCGCTGGCGTGATGACCTTCGCAAGGGGTTATCAAGGTGCTGGGGCGTCGTCCGGACGCCATTCAAGCGTCGAAGCAGCCGTCTGTCCCGTCGCCAGCAGCCGTCTAACCGGGATCATGCCACGGTCAAGCTACTCGGCGGACGCGCCGTCGCCACGCTCAAGACCTGGAATGCCTGGGACGAGCTGCACTGCTGCCCATGCCGAGGCATGGCGCATTGGGCGGTTAGGCGGGTCAGGCGCGCGGCCAGCAGCGGCGGCAGGCACCTTTGCCTCGGTCACGAGCGGCGGCGGCTCTGATGTGTTCGACCTTGTTGATTGTCCAGCCCTTCTTCTCCGCCTGACGCACACCCTGCCGGTACCCGGGACAGTCGGTGTTCTTGTGGAAGGTCCGCCCCCCGATGGTGATCACGCCGAGCGTCCCACCCGGCGGCCATGGATTGTCGAGCTGCACCTTCACAGCCTGGGCGTCCTTGCTTCGCTTTCCGCTCCGCGCGCCGTTGCGTCGATCGCTGAGCCCCATGGGTCGATTGTTGCCATCGACATGGGCGCCGTCGAGCCCCACCGGCGGCAGCAGTATGCGCAGCCCCCGAGACGCTCGGAGGCTGCGCGGCCATCCGTTAGTGGCTAAGGGTGCTGGCCTTTGCGGCTAGGACGAAGGTGGCCCAGGCCGCAGGGGAGAAGGTCAGTACCGGGCCGGTCGGGTCCTTGCTGTCGCGTAGCCCGACGATGCCGGGGAGGTTGTCGGCGACCTCGACACACTCCCCGCCGTTGTTGCTGCGGGTCGACTTGCGCCAGACGGCACCGGTCAGGTCAGGCACGGGAGTACTCCTCTGCGACTTGCTGGATCAGGTTCTTCGATCGGGACTCGTTGAGGGCGCGGCTGGTCATGTCGGCCCAGATCATGTTGTAGGCGTCGGTCTCGTGCGGCTTGTCGAGGTAGATCGCCCCGGTCGCGGCCTCCAGGTACGTCACCGGCGGTTCCGCCTCCTTGCCGTTGCTATCCCGCGGGAACTCGAGGATCGAGAAGGGTCCGGTCATCGCTCCGGCGTGGAGCCCGGCAGAAAAATTCAGCACCCGCACGGTTACGTTGGGTAGCTCCGCGGCCTTCAGGATCTGGTGTAGCTGCTCGGCCATGATCGTGGCGCTGCCGACCGGACGACGCAACACTGCTTCGTTGATTATCACTCTGAGTTGCGGGGCGGAAAACCGGGTGAGAAGTGCCTGCCGCTCCACGCGGAGCTGGATTGCTCGCTCCTGCCCGTCGTGGTCCTCCGCCTCGATAGCACCGCCGGGCATCTGGAAAAGCTGCTCGGCGTAGGCGCGTGTCTGGAGCAGGCCGGGGACCAACTCGGCTTGGTACTGCCGGATGGTGGAGGCCGCAGCCTCCAGACCGATGTAGAGCTGGAACCAGCGAGGCAGGCCGGAGCCGATGTAGTCGTGCCACCAGTTCTTGTTCTCGCGTGTCGCCGCCGCCATCGCTAGGACCAGTTCGACGTCTTCATTCGAAGCGCCGTAGAGCTTGAGCATCTCCTTGACGTCCGCCGCCCGGAAGCGGACGTTCTCGGCACCGCTCTCGATCCGGTAGAGGGTCGCTCGCGCTCGGTCCAGTTCCTCGGCCGCCTTCTCCATCGTCAGGCCGGCGGCCTTGCGAAGTGCTTCGAGCTTCCTGCCGAGCTGTCGCCGAAGCATGGTCGATCCCGTTACGGCCTGTGACACCCCTGCCTCCGATGGTCAGGTCGCGGTTGACACGCGTCCGTCCAATTAAACGCTCCCGATGTATCAGAAACAATAGACACGTCACGCTGCGTTCTCCTAGCAGTATTCGAGTCTGCTGAGACGCCGTTCGTTAGACGTTGCATCTGATCCGATGCGGTGCTTGACTGCCCACGCGGCCACTGTGGAGTTGTTGCTGCTCAGCGGCCATAAGTGCCCTGCTGTCGTACTGCTGATTGGAGGCTGCGGTGGCGGGTGCCGGGGTGGGTCCGCCGGTGCGGGGCGGGCCGGTGGGCCCACCCCATCCACAGGTCAATTTCGACGGTGAGAGGCAGGTCCTGTCATGCGCGTCTTCTTCCGGCGTGCCCGGCGTCGTCAGCGGTTGGTCAACGGGCCGACCTGCTACCGCTCGGCGGCCTACCATCCGCTGCGCCCCTGGCAGGTGCGGGAGCGGGGCTTCCGGCCGACCCCGTTCGGGCGGCGCGGGCTCGACCCGCGGGAGGTGCGGGAGTTCCTCGACCGGGTCGCCGGTGACCTGGCCGTCGTCTACGACGCGCTCGCGCAGAGCCGCCGGGAGACCGACCGGGTCAAGGACGCGCTGCGCCGCTGGCAGTCCGAGCAGGCCCGGGCCCGCAACGAGCGGGGGAACGACCGGTGACCGAGCGCTGGGTCATCCACCTGCCCGTGGTCGTCAGCGACCTGGTCTCCGCCCAGCGGCTCGCCCGGGTGGTGGCGCACTGGACGCACGTCCTGCCGCAGACCGACCCGGGCGGCACCACCGTGTCGGCCGAGGACGAGCAGAACGTACGCCACTGGGTCTTTTGCGACCGGCTCATGCCGGGCGGCCGGCGCTGCCTGCTCCGGCCCGACCACGACGGCGGGTGTTCCCGGCGGTTCCGGCAGCGGTGAGCGCGGCGGCGCCAAGGCGCGCCAAAGCCTCGCTGATCACCTGCCCGGCCCGGACAGCCAGCACCACCGCAACCTCCGAATCCATAAGGAAATGAGTCAGACGGGCGGTACTCGTAAACTTCCATACCATCGAAGGTCGACCAGGCCCGCCCGCCGTTGATACGTTGCATCGATGGGGTGGACCATGGATGACATAGTTCGGTCGACGTTCGTGAGCACAGTGGAGTTCATGCCCGAGGAGCTCTCACAAATGTCCCTCAGTCGCTGGAACGAGTCGATTCTTCGCTACTTCTTCTGTCGGCAACTTTCTAACGCCTACCCGGACGTGAAGCAGTTCGTGGAGTGCGACCGGATCGACCTGGTAGTGCACAGTGCCGAGGAGAAGGCGTTCGTTGAGTTCAAGTTCTACCTTCACCCGCTGAGGTTTGATCCCTACACAGGCGACCCGTCGGGCTTTAAAGGCGGCCCAGGCCCCAAGAACGTGGCTGAGTTCCGAAAGTGCGTTGATTACCTCCACGGTCGTAGGTCGATGCACGGGCTCTCCAAGTACATCGTCCTCGTCTACGCGGATCCGACCGGCCAGAGCAGTCCCGGAAACAGTTACTCGGTCCACTACGATGACTATCTCCACCCGGACGAGGAGGTCACTCTTAATGTGGTGGAATCGGGAGGACCTATCGAGTCAGGTGGCGACCGCGTCCAGGCCAGGCTCTTCGCCGTCCGTTGAGTGACGGCGAGCCAGTCTTCGGGTGGTCCAACCGCCTGATCTGAGAGCGGCCGGTCGGGGCTCGGCGCCAAGTAGGAAGCCCACCCGACAGCCGCGACGTGACCTGATCAGCCATGACATGTTGGCCAACCTCCCTCGGACGGGGGCCGACTGGTTGATCTTCTGTGTCGGCAGCCTGGGCTACGGTGACGCCATGATCGACTTTGCCAACGGCTCTGTGTTCAAACTCAATCCGTGCAATCCAGCCGACATCTTCCCTTCGGTCGCGCCGCTGCTGATCCCGGGGGAGCAGATGATTTCCTGCTTCAAAGCTGTTCGGGACTTCGTGGTGTTCACCGACAAGCGCCTAATCGCGGTCAATGTTCAAGGAATTACCGGAAAGAAGCGAGACTTCACATCCCTGCCTTATAGCAAGATCCAGGCGTTTTCGATCGAGACTGCCGGCACCTTCGATCTCGACGCCGAACTCGACTTGTGGTTCAGCGGGCTCGGAAAGGTTCGGCTGGAGTTCAAGGGAGGCTCCGACATTCGGCGGCTCGGGCACATGGTTGCCTCCTACGTGCTGTAAGCAGGGCTCACGCCGCACGCCACGGGTGCCGGACAGCGATGGCCGAGGGCGCGGTCCGATGTCCGTGGCCACCGGCGCTGGCGGGCTGGGACCTGCGGCGATGACACCTTAGGATCGGCGGGTCGTCGGTGACGCCGGCGTCACGGGGAGCTGGTGGGGGCGAGGAGCGGCGATGACCCTGTTGCGGGACGTGATCGAGATTCCGACCTCGGTCGGTGACGGTGACTTCGTCGTCCGCGCCGCCGAGGGCGCCGACCTGCGCCGGTACGTCGTCACGGACCAGCTCCGGGACAACTTCGCCGAGGCGCTGCGCCGGATCGGTCACGCTGTCACCACCGGCCGTTCCCAGGCGATGTTCCTGCACGGCTCGTTCGGCTCCGGCAAGTCGCACTTCATGGCCGTGCTGCGGGAGGTCCTCCAGCACAACCCCGCCGCCCGCGAGGTGCGCGGGCTGTCCGAGCCGGTGCTCGCCGCCGACCCCTGGCTGCGCGACCGGAAGCTGCTCACCCTCACCTTCCACATGCTCGACGCGCGCTCGGTCGAGCAGGCGGTCCTGGAGGGCTACCTCAACCAGATCACCCGGCTGCACCCCGAGGCGCCCGTGCCCGCCGTACACCGGTCGGACGCGCTGCTCGACGACGCCGCGCGGCTGCGCGAGCGCATGGGCGACGACGCCTTCTTCGCCGCGCTTCGCGACGGCGGCGGTGTCCCCGCGGCCGGTGGTGGCCTCGGGCTCGCCGCGCTGCGCGCCAAAGCCGCCGGCTGGACCCCGCAGAGCTACGCCGCCGCCGCGGCCTCGCCGCCCGGCACGGCCGAGCGGGACCGGCTGGTCAGCGCATTGACCAGCACATTCTTCACCGGCGCGGTCCGCAGCGGGGAGTACCTCGACCTGGACACCGGCCTCGCCGTGATCACCCGGCACGCCAAGGCCCTCGGGTACGACGCGCTGGTGCTCTTCCTCGACGAGCTGATCCTCTGGCTCTCCACGAAGATCAGCGACCACACCTTCGTTAACACCGAGGGCGCGAAGCTCAACAAGCTCGTCGAGTCGGCCGACGCCACCCGGCCGCTGCCGCTGGTCTCGTTCGTGGCCCGGCAGCGCAACCTGGAGGACTTCCTCGGCCCGCAGGTCGGCGGCACCGAACGGGAGGCGCTGGCGCACGTCATGCGCAGCGTCCAGGGCCGGTTCGGCGAGATTGTCCTCGAAGACACCAACCTGCCCGAGATCACCGAGAAGCGGTTGCTCAAGCCGCTCACCGACGAGGGCCGGGCGGTCATCGACAACGCTTTCGCCGCCGTGAAGGGCAACCGGGAGGTGTGGGACGCCCTGCTGCTCGGCGCCCAGTACGGCGACGCCGGCATCGGCTCCGACGCCGCCGCCTTCCGCAAGCTCTACCCGTTCTCGCCCGCCCTGGTCGCCACCCTGGTCGCGCTCTCCCAGGCGTTGCAGCGTGAGCGCACCGCGCTGAAGGTGATGACCGAGCTGCTCGTCGACCGCAGGGACACCCTCAAGGTCAACGACCTGATCGGCGTGGCCGCGCTCTTCGACCCGCTGGTGCTGCACGGCGAGCTGCCCGACCGGCCCAAGCTCAAGCAGCTCTTCCAGTCCGCCCGCAGCTTGTACACGCAGAAGCTGCGGCCGATCCTGCTCAACCTCAACGGCATCGGCGAGGAACAGGCCGCCGGGCACCAGCAGTTCCAGCTCGACGACAAGCTGATCAAGACGGTGCTGCTCGGCGCGCTGGTGCCCGAGGTGCCGGCCCTGCACAACCTCACCGCCGCCAAGCTGCACGCGCTCAACTTCGGCTCGATCACCTCGCCCATTCCCGGCTACGAGCGGCAGATCGTGCTCAACCGGCTCAACCGGGTCGCCGACAGCGCCGGTGAGCTGCACCTGACCAAGACCCCGGACCCGGTGGTAAGCCTCAAGCTGCACACCGTCGACTACGACAAGCTGCTCGACCTGGTCCCCAACGACGAGGCCACCACCACCGGCGTCCGGCAACAGCTCATCCGGGACCTGGTCACCGCGGAGATGGGCATCACCGGGGCCGGCGGCCAGCTCGGTGAGCTGCTGCACTCCCGAGCCTGGCGGGGCAGGTCGCACACCGTCCAGGTCAAGTTCGGCAACGTGCGGGACCCCGACACCATGCCGGTCTCCGCGCTGATCGCCACCGGCGAGGCCTGGCGGGTGGTCATCGACTACCCGTTCGACCCGCAGGGCTACGAGCGCAGCGACGACCGCGCCCGGATCCAGAGCCTGGAACGCGGTTCCCGGACGGTGTTCTGGCTGCCGTTCTACCTCACCGACGAGCTGATGGGGAAGGTCGGCCAGCTCGCCAAGATCAATTATCTGCTCGGCAACGGCACCGGTGACCGGCTCAACTCGCTCGCCGCCGACTGGACCCTCGCCGACCGGCAACAGGGCAAGGTCTACCTCCAGCAGCGCCAGACCCAGCTGCGCGGCACGCTGATCAGCGCCCTCATGCAGGCGTACGGGTCGGCCACCTCGCAGGGGTCCGACGTGCAGGACGACAGCGTCGGGGTGTTCCACACCCTCGCCGACGGCCTGCACGTCGGCGACCCCCGCGGCGGCACCCTCGAGGACGCTTTCAAGAACCTCACCGGGGAACTCCTCGCCTGGTCCTACCCGGGCCGCCCGCACCTGCCCGACGACGAGAAGCCCGTCACCCGCGGCGAGATGAACAAGATCCTGGAGTACGCCAAGCTGGCCGCCGCCGACCCCGCCCGGGGCGTCAGCGTGCCCAACCCGGCCGACCAGCGCATCCTCCGGCGGGTCTGCAACAACCTGCGCCTCGGCGAGCTGATCGACGGCCGGTACGTGCTCAGCACCTCCACCTGCCGGTGGAGTCAGCACCTGCTCCAGGCCGCCGCCAACGAGGGCTACACCGACCACTTTCCGGTGCACGTGCTGCGCCGGCTCATCGACGAGCCCGCCGCCTTCGGCTTCGACCGGGAGCTGCAAAACCTGATCATCGTCGTGTTCGGGCTCGAGCAGCAGCTCGCCTGGTACCAGCACGGCGGCAAGGTCGACGTGACCAACCTCGCCCTCGTGCGCGACGAGATGGAGCTGCGGCACCCGCCGATGCCCGACGAGCAGGCATGGGGGGACGCGGTGCGCCGCGGCTCGGCGATCTTCGGCGGCGCGCTGCCCGTCTGGCGCACGCCGGCCAACCTCGGCGAGCTCGCCGGCACGCTGCGCGCAGCGGCGAGCGGGCGGAAGAAGTCGGCCGCCGACCTCGTCGACGCACTGACCGCGCACGCCGACGTGCTGGGCCTGGACATCGCGGCCCCGACCGGCCGGCTCGCCACCGCGCGGCGAGCGGCCCGGTTCGTGGCCGAGCTGGCCGCCGAACGCGACGACGTGGTGCTGGTGGAGACGGCCGCCCGCGTCGACCTCGGCGACGTCGACGACCAGGCCGTCGGCGAGGTGCTCAGTCAGGCGAGCAGGATCAGCGCCGAGCTGGCGCAGGGCCACCAGTGGCCGCTGCTCCAGGCGATCGCCGCCCGGGCTGCCCATGACGCCCGGGCAAAGGCGATCATCGGGCAGCTCCGGGACGTCGCCCGGCGCGAACAGCACGGACAGGACCTGGTCGACGCCCTCCAGGCGGCGTCGGCGGCCTCGGCGGCACTGCTCGCCGCCGATCAGCCGACGAAGCCCGCCCCCGTCGACCCGCTCGTGACGCCTCCGGTCGTCACGCCGCCCGGGGGGCAGACGCCCCCGGCGAATCCGCCGGTCATCCCGCCGGCCAGGCCGCCGGTCGACGCCGATCCCGCACTCGTGCCGGCCGGTGACGTTAGAGGTGTCGAGCTCGGCGGCTCGGGTGGGAACGGCAACGGGTCGGGGGCCGGGGAGCTGTCGGTAGTTCCGCAGCGCCGCGAGGTCACCGACGAAGCCTCCTGGGAGAAGGTCGCCGCCGAGATCGCGGCCGAGGTCGCCGCCGGGCGGCGGGTCACCGTCACCTGGGAGATCCGATGATTGCTCGCGCCGTCGTGCCGCAGGCCAGGATCGCGCCACGCCGGGCGGGGTCGTGAGCGCGCCAGTCAGCGCGGCTCAGCCGGACGCGGTCCGCCGCAAGATCGAGGCGTGGCTGGCCGAGGACGACCCGGCGGACGCCATCGCGCTGACCGCCCGCCCCGACTGGCCCGCCGAGCCGGTGCTTAGCCTCGACGGCACCCGCGTCCGGGTGGTCCCGTGCCCCACCCCGCTGGCCGCCCGCGCCGCCCTGCACGACCGGGCCGACGGCGAACGGCTGGTGCTGCTGACCGAGCTGACCGACAGCGAACTGGGCGACGGTCTCCTCGCCCACCTCAGCAAGCAGACCGTCCGCAGGATCGACCCGTGGGACCTGGTCCGGCAGATGTTCGGCGGGGTCAAGAGCCTCGACCCCACCCTCGTCCGGGTCGGCCGTTGGGTCGCCAACGCGCTCACCGACCACGCCCCGGCCGACGGCTGGCCCGCCCCGCCCGGCGCCATCCTCACCCGCGACCACGCGCTGCGCAGCCTCACATCCGAACTGCTAGACCTGCCCCCCGCCGAACTCGACGACAGCGGCCTGGTGCAGTGGAGCACCGACGCCAGCCGACAGCTGCGATTCACGAGGCTGCCGGACGTCGTCGCCGAGGGTGTCACGGCGTACCTGACCGGGACCGCCGGCCGCGCCGCCGTTCCGATCATGTCCGCCGTACGGGCCGGGCACGGGGTGGACGTCATCCCGCTGGGGCTGCTCGCCGGGCTGCTCTGGCCCGCCGGCAGTGAGCGAACCGCCGAGGTGGAGGCCGCCGTCGGCCGGACCCGGTTGGAACCCCGATTCGGCGGCTCCCGGCTCACCCCGCACCAGGCTGAGGCGCTCCATCAGGCCGCCGAGGCGTGGGTCTACCGGACGGTCGACTCCGGTGACGAGGGCCGGAGGGAGGCGATGCGGACGCTGCGGCGGGCCGAGGCGATCGCCGCCGAAATCGGCATCACCGGGCTGCTCGGCGCGTCAACCGTCCTGCCCAGCGGCTTCGTCCAGCGGCTCCGTGCCTTCGCCGACGCCGTACGACTCGCTGTGCCGGCCGGTGGGGCGCCGCACCCGGCCGCGGTGACCCGGGCGCAGTCGGCGCTCGCGACCGTCGAGGCGCACCGCGCCGCCGAACCGCGCCGGGTGGAGACCGCGCGGATGGCCGTCCGGCTGCTGCGCTGGCTCACCACCACCGACGGCCCGGCACCCGCCACCCTGCTCGACGCGCTGCACCGGCAGGTCCGCCACGACGGATGGGTCGACCGGGCTCGGCTCGACGTCTTCGCCGGCGACCCCGACCAGCAGGTCGCCGAGGCGTACCGGCTGCTGCACCGGGCCGTGGACGCCCGCCGGTCGCGCCACGACCAGCAGTTCGCCACGCTGCTCGCCGCCGCCACCGGTGCCGAGACAGAACCGGGCGCGCTGCTGCGCGTCGAGGACGTGCTCGACCGGGTGGTGCAGCCGATCCTCGACCAGGGTCGCCGCGTGCTGCTGCTCGTGATGGACGGGATGGGCGTCGCGGCAGCCACGGAGCTGGCCGAATCGATCCCCCGCACCGGTGCGTGGGTGGAGCTCACCCCCGAGGGCGGCCCCCGGACCGGCGTGCTGGCGGCCCTGCCCACGGTGACCGAGGTCAGCCGGTGCAGCCTGCTGAGCGGGCGCATCGTCGCCGGGAACCGGCAGGCTGAGCAGAAGGCGTTCCGGGAACGCTTCCCCGCCGGACGGCTGCTGCACAAGGCGGCGTTGCGGGCCGGAGCCGGGGCGGCGCTCGACCCGGACGTGCTGGCTGCCCTCGACGACCGGTCGATCCCGCTGGTGGCCGCCGTGGTCAACACGATCGACGACGCCCTCGACCGCAGCGACCCGGGCACCACCGTCTGGGGCGAGGAGACCATCACCGCCGTCGGCGACCTGCTGGCGTCGGCCGCCGACCGGGTGGTCGTCCTGGTCTCCGATCACGGCCACGTCGTCGACCGGGGCCCCGAGTCGGTCACCCTGCCCAGCGCCGGCAGCGAGAACCGGTGGCGCCCGCCGACCGACCCGCCCGGCGACGCCGAGGTCACCGTGACCGGCAGTCGGGTGGCGCTCGGCGGTGGCACCGTCGTCCTGCCCTGGCGCGAAGAGGTGCGGTACGGGCCGCGCAAGGCGGGCTACCACGGTGGGGCCGCCCCGGCGGAAGCGGTGATCCCACTACTGGTGCTGGCCGCCGGTGACGACCAGGCCGTACCGGGCTGGGCCGGCGCCCCGGTGGCCAGCCCCGACTGGTGGCGGGAACCCCTGGCTGATTCGCCGGCGCCTTCCGAGTCTGGCGCAACCACTCGACGTCGCTCGCGTCGTCTCGTCGAGCAACAGTCCGAGGGCCTCTTCGACCTGGCGCCGGTCGCCGCCGCGCCCGCCGCGGCCCCGCAGCCCGTCCCGACGGCGCCTGACCTGGTGACCGCCCTGCTCGCAAGCGACCGGTACGCCCAGCGGCGCGATCCCCGCATGCCGCTGGCCGACGAACGGGTAGCCGCGCTGCTGGGCACCCTGCTCGGCGGCGGCGACCGGGCCACCCTCGACACCCTCGCTGCCCGGGCCGGGGTCCCGGCACACCGGATCAACGGCACCGTCACCGCGTTGCGTCGGCTGCTCCAGGTCGAGGGCTATCCCGTCATCACCCTCGACCCGGACGGTCGCACCGTCCACCTCAACCGGGCGTTGCTGATCGAACAGTTCGAGCTGGAGCCGCGGTGACCCTGGAACTGTCGGCCCGCCGCCGTCGGGACATCGTCGACGCGCTGCGGCGCGGTGTCGTCCCGAGCAACGGACTCGACGCGCTCGCGGTCGGACTCGACCGGTTCACCGCCGCCCTCGACGACGACCTTGATCGCGTCGCCAGCGGCGGCAGCGTCTTCAAGGCCGTGCGCGGCGAGTACGGCGCCGGCAAGACTTTCTTCACCCGCTGGCTGGCCGAGCGCGCCAAGCGGCGCGGCTTCGCCGCCGCCGAGGTGCAGATCTCCGAACTGGAGACACCCCTGCACCGGATGGAGACCGTCTACCGACGGCTGGTCGAACACCTCAGCACCGAGCAGTTCGCGCCGAGCGCCTTCCGGCCCGTACTCGATGGTTGGATCTTCGCGCTCGAGGAGGACGTCCTCGCCGGCGGTGCGGTCGCCGAGGACGACGTCGAGGCGCTGGACCGGGCCGTCGGCGAGCTGCTGGAGCGGCGGCTGGGCGACATCTCGCGGAGCACGCCGGGCTTCGCCGCGGCGCTGCGCGGCTACCGGGCCGCCACCGCCGGCGGTGACCACCTCACCGCCGACGGCCTGGCCGCCTGGCTGGGTGGCCAGCCGCACGTCGCCGCGTCCGCCCGGCGGGCCGCCGGGGTGAAGGGCGACCTTGACCACTACGGCGCGTTGAGCTTCCTGCGGGGACTGCTCACCGTCCTGCGGGACAGCGGCCACCAGGGGCTGCTGGTGGTGCTCGACGAGGTCGAGACTCTGCAACGGGTGCGCTCCGACGCGCGGGACAAGGCACTGAACGCCCTCCGGCAGCTCATCGACGAGGTGCACGCGGACCGCTTCCCCGGCCTGCTGCTAGTGATCACCGGGACACCCGCCTTCTTCGACGGCCCGCAGGGCGTCCAGCGCCTCGCGCCGCTGGCGCAACGGCTCGCCACCGACCTCGGCCCCGACCCGCGCTGGGACAACCCCCGGGCCACCCAGCTGCGCCTGCCCGGGTTCACCGTCGACGCCCTGGTGGAACTCGGCAGCAGGGTCCGGGACATCTACGCCAGCGCCCAGGTCGACGCCCGGGTGGACGACGAATACCTGGCCACGCTTGCCCGGGCCGTCACCGGTGCGCTGGGCGGTCAGGTCGGGGTGGCGCCCCGGGTCTATCTCAAGAAGCTCGTCGCGGACGTCTTCGACCGGGTGGACCAGTTCGCCGACTGGGAACCACGGCGGCACTACGCGCTGACCCTGCGGGCCGACGAGCTGACCGAGATCGAACGCAACGCCGCCGCCTCGGCCGACGACATCGAACTGCCCATCTGACATGCCGTCGGACCTCGACCCGGTCGTGGTGCACCACCTGGTCAACACCCTGGGCTGGCGTGACCTGCGGCCGCTGCAGCAGGCCGCTATCCCGCCGGTACGCGACGGACTGGACGCCCTGCTCCTCGCCCCGACCGCCGGCGGCAAGACCGAGGCGGCGCTCTTTCCCCTGCTGACCCGGATGGCCGAGCAGCGGTGGACGGGCACCTCGGTCCTCTACCTGGCTCCGCTGAAGGCGCTGCTCAACAACCTCCATCCCCGCATCGAGAGGTACGCCGGCTGGCTCGGACGACGTGCCGCCGTCTGGCACGGCGACGTCAGCACCTCCCGCCGCCGGGCGGTGCTCTTCGAACGCCCCGACATTCTGCTCACCACGCCCGAGTCGTTGGAATCCATGCTGGTCAGCACGAAGGTCGACCACCGGTTGTTCTTCGCGGACCTGCACGCCGTCGTCGTCGACGAGGTGCACGCCTTCGCCGGTGATGACCGGGGCTGGCATCTGCTGGCCGTGCTGGAACGGCTGACCCGGGTGGCGGGCCGACCCTTGCAGCGGATCGGCCTGTCCGCCACCGTGGGCAACCCCGGGGAACTACTCACCTGGCTACAGGGATCGGGCGCGGGCAGCCGGCCGGCACAGGTAGTGGCCCCCGATGCGGTCGCGGTGGTCGATCGCCCGCCGCCCGGCGACATCGAGCTGGACTACGTTGGCTCGTTGGCCAACGCCGCGACGGTGATCGCCGGGCTGCACGGCGGCGAGAAACGCCTCGTCTTCTGCGAGTCCCGGCAGACCGTCGAAGAACTCGGTCAGCTGCTGCGGGAGAAGGGCGTGACCACCTTCCTCTCCCACGCGTCGCTCTCCGCCGACGAGCGTCGCCGCGCCGAGCAGGCGTTCAGTGAGGCCCGGGACTGCGTCATCGTCTCCACCAGCACCCTCGAACTGGGCATCGACGTCGGCGACCTGGACCGGGTAATCCAGATCGACAGCCCAGCCACGGTGGCGTCGTTCCTGCAACGCCTCGGCCGCACCGGGCGGCGGGCGGGAAGCAGTCGTAACTGTCTCTTCCTGACCCTCGACGGCGAAGCGCTGACGGAGGCGGTGGCGCTTCTGCTGCTCTGGAGCCGGGGCTGGGTGGAGCCGGTGAGCGCGCCACCCGAGCCGCGCCACATCGTCGCCCAGCAGCTGCTCGCGCTCTGCCTCCAGGAACATCGGGTCGGCGACCAGCTCTGGACGCAGGCATGGAACAGGCTGCCGCCCTTCGGCGAGAGCGCCCGCCCGATCGTGCGTCACTTGGTAGAGCGCGGCTACCTCGAGCAGGACGGCGGGATGCTGTTCATCGGCCCCGCCGCAGAGCAACGCTTCGGTCGCCGGCATTTCATGGACCTGACCGCGGTCTTCGCCGGGCCGCCGGAATTCACCGTGCTGACCGGGCGGAACGAGCTCGGTCGGATCAACCCGAGCTTGCTCACCGAGGAGGTCCGAGGTGACCGCCGGCTGCTCCTGGGCGGGCGGAGCTGGCGCGTCACCTACATCGACTGGCGCCGGCGGCGATGCTTCGTGGAGCCGGCCGACGGGGGCGGACGAGCCCGCTGGCGGGGCAGCGGCTGGGCCTACCTGGGCTTCGAGCTGAACCGTGCCATGCGGGATGTCCTGCTCGGTGCGGACCCGCCCGTCGCCATCACCCGCCGGGCGGCGGCCCGACTCGCCGAGGTACGTGCCGACAAAGCGCACCTCGTGCATCCGGGCGGAACGGTCATCGTGCGGGAGAAGGACGGCGATCTGCGCTGGTGGACCTGGGCCGGCTTCCGGGCGAACGCCACCCTGACCGCGACCCTCGGCGAGGTCGTCGACCCCGTGGAGAGGTTCGACGACTGCAGCATCCGGCTCCGGGAAGATGTGACCCCACGAGCCTGGCGGTCGCTGACGGCGGACGCCGCTGATCGGCTATGTCTGCCGGAGGTGGAGGAGAAGGCGCTGGTCGGACTTAAGTTCAACGCCGCCCTGCCGACCCGGCTCGCCGTGGCGACCTTGGCGGCCCGGTTGTCGGACCTGGATCGGGCGGCCACGGTGCTGGGCGAGCCGACCCGATTCCTGGTCGCTTGAGCCGTTCGACCGGGTTGACCGGCCCAAACGAATGCGGGCGCACGGGTGTTGGCCGCCTCCACCACCCTGCGGCGGCCAGCGACGGAGGCACCACGTGGTCGACGCCTTCGGTCGTCAGCAGCAGCCGCGTGCGGCCGTCCCGGTGGGTGTCCACCTTCAAGGCCGAGTTCGGTGAGCACTAATCTCAGCCCGGCTGCTCGTTGAGCCACTTCGCAGCGGCCTGGTTGGCGACCTCGACGGGTTGCTGGTCGTACCGGGGATGTACCGGGTGTCTCACGAGGCGATCTATCATTGGGTGTACGCCCAGCCGGTGTCCACCCTGGCCCGGGAGTTGATCCGGCTGCGCACCGGCCGTACTGCCCGACGCGCGGGCCTCGCCCCCAGCCCGCGCCGAGGATCCGTGAGCCCCGCTACCTGGACGAACGCCCCGCCGAGGTCGTGGGGCGGCAGGCCCCGGGCACTGGGAAGGCGACCTGGTCATCGGCAAGGCCGGCAAAAGTGCGCTGGCGGCCTGGTCGAGCGGACCTCCCGCTTCGTGGTCCTGGTCCCGCTAACCGGCCGGGACGCGCTGACCGGCGGCGACGCGATCATCGCCGCCGCCGGGACCCTACCGCCGCAGCTGGCCCGGTCGTTGATCTGGGACTGCGGGTCAGAGATGGCCGGCCACGCGAGGATCACCGCCGCCGGACTGCCGGTGTCTTCGCCCGCCCACACTCACCCTGGCAACGCGGCAGCAACGAGAAGGCCAACCGGATCCTGCGCGAATAACCCCAAGGGCGTCCCCATCACCTCCAACCCCAAATACCTGGCGATGGTGGCTTCCGAGATCAACGACCGACCCCGTAAGATCCACGGTTGGAAGAAGCCCTCCGAGATATTCACCGAACTCGTCGAGGCAAATGCTTCCACCGACCGAACCCGCCGTCGGGTGCCGCACAGCATGGCCGGCGCCAACACAGGCGCCGATACCGAATGTCGGTGTCCTGTCGGATCTACAAGAAAGAGCAGCTGTGATCGACGCAACGACCGAGCAGATCATCAACGACGAACGGCGAGCCTTTGGTCCTCGGTTCGTGCAGTCGCGGCGTGATGCGGAGGAAGCGGCGCGGCGGTTCATCAACGAGCATCTCGGCTTCATGTCCACCGAGCACATCATCGAGCTCGGTCGTCTGTTCAACCAGCATGAAAAGGCAGGGCGGACTCGGTTCGACCGCTTCACGCCAGGCTTCACCGGTGCGATCATGGCCAAGCTCGGCCGCAACCCGAGGCGGTTCAACCAGACGCTCATACCGCTCTGGCGCGGATCGATCGAAGACGCGCTGAAGGTGCTGGGCCAGATGTTCCGGGACCGTTCGATCTTGCCCGGTGCCGGATCGTCGCTGCCCAGCTTTCTGCTCTATCTCCGTGATACGGAGCGGTTTGGCATCTGCATCAACGCGACTATGGATGGCCTGGCAAGCGAAACCGGCGCTTCGTACCGAGCCGATAGCCTGGACAACTATGAGGAATTCTGCACCGATCTGCGAGCTTGGCGGGAAAGGCATGGTGTGACGCCGCAGGAGGCGGACGCGGTCCTTTCGGAGATGATGCGCAGGGCCCGCCCGGACACCCTGCTGTCGCTGCTGGACGCAGGCGGCGAGGTCGGTAATAACGGGCTGTTCATGGGCCGCTCAACCGAGGCAAAGATGACGGTGGAGCAGGTCGCAACCTCCTGCTATCTCCCCGTAGAGCAGATCGACGAATGGGTCGCTGCGCTCACCACCGGAATGCGCCAAGCGGTCTTCCACGGTCCCCCTGGCACCGGGAAGACCTACATTGCTCGGCTCTTGGCCCGCCATCTGGCCACCTCGTCACAACACATCGAACTTGCCCAGTTCCATCCGGCCTACTCGTACGAGGATTTCGTGGAAGGGCTGCGCCCGGAGGTCGGTGCCGAGGGCGCGCTGAGCTATCGGGTGCGTCCGGGTGTCTTCTCTCAGTTGTGCGAGCGCGCGCAGCAGGCGCCAGACGAGACGTTCGTGCTGGTCATCGACGAGATGAACCGTGCGGACCTGGCAGCGGTCTTCGGTGAGCTGATGTTCCTCTTGGAGTATCGGGGTGACTCACCGGTGACCCTGCCGTACTCGCAGCGGCGGATGTCCGTCCCGCAGAACCTGTTCTTGCTCGGAACGATGAACACCGCTGATCGAAGCCTGGCCTTGCTGGACTTCGCACTTCGCCGTAGGTTCCACGCCTTCCCGGTGCTGCCGAGCGAGGATGTGCTGAGCCGTTGGGCCGATGCGCGTGGGACCGCCGACAGAGAACTTGCGCTCGGGTTGTTCCGGTTGGTCCGCGATCGCGTTGGGCTGGACGTGCCCGTCAGCCCTGGTCACTCGTATTGGATGGCAGAGGGCTTTGACGCGGCAAGTGCGGAACGGATCTGGTCGTACCAGCTCCGACCGTACTTGGCGGAGCACTGGTTCGACCGGCCTCGCGAGCTTGAGCAACTCGACACCGATGTCCGGGCGCTCATCGCGGAGCGCGCCTGAAATTGATCGAGCTTACCGAGTACGAGACGCGCACTGTCCAGCTCAGCCAGGACGAGGCCTACGAACTGGCGAGCCTGACCCGGGGGAGTGCAGACAAGACCCAGCAGCCCCGCGTTGTCGAGCGGCTTGCCCCCACCGGACAGGCAGGGGTGTATGACATCCAGCCAGGGCCGTATGTGGGTAGGTTCCGCCTACGTACCGGCCGCGTCGTCGACATCTCGAGCAGATTCTCGTTCCGCGACTTGGCCGCTCTGCTCGGCTTGGGTGGCAAGGCGACCTTGCTACGCCACGACGCGACTTCCGCCCAGGGTGGCTCTGGTCTGATGGACCTCATTGCGTTGGCGTTCGTTCGCGAGGCTGAGCGTATAGCGGGACAGGGCCTGGCCAAGGGCTACAAGCAAACGACGGTGGCTAGGCCCCCGTATGCCGGAGTCCCCGCTGTCACCGCACATTTGAACGCCCACGCCGGCCGTGCCGATCGTCTCGTCACGACGGCCAAACGCCTCACCGCAGACATCGCGCTCAACCGGCTCATCGCTTCGGCGCACGGGAAACTTTGCCAACTCAGCTACCAGGACAAACAACTCGAAGTGCGGCTACGTCAGCTCACGCCCGTGTTTCGGAACGTAAACGGAAGAGAGGAAGGAGCCTGGCAGCTACCGATGCTGCCGGCGCGATATAGGGAGATCCATGACTTGGCGAGGCTTGTCCTCGATCACCGGACCGCTCTGCCTGCGGGTACCGGGCTCGCGGGCGTCGGCGTGCTGTTCAACATGACCAAGATCTGGGAGAACTATGTCGGTCGCTGGCTCAGGACCCACCAGCCGGAAGCCGTGGTGCACAGCCAGTACCTCATCCCGCTGGTAGACACTGGCCCGGCAAGGCAAGGCCGGGCGGACTTCGTCGTAGAGCGTGGCGGCCGGCCTGTCGCCGTGTACGACGCCAAGTATCGGCCCTGGAAAGAGTGGCCGAATACTGCCGAGCTGTACCAGCTCTTCACCTACGCCAGCCGGCTGTACGTTGACCGCGCTGCGCTTGTCTACCCGGGAGCAGAGGCGCTCAGCAGGCAGATGACGATGGGGAACGTC
The DNA here is from genome assembly GCF_036902725.1 of Micromonospora psammae. Lineage (NCBI taxonomy): Bacteria > Bacillati > Actinomycetota > Actinomycetes > Micromonosporales > Micromonosporaceae > Micromonospora > Micromonospora psammae. The sequence goes on from NZ_JBAKHM010000030.1 coordinate 34,208, forward strand.
GTGGTTGAGGCTATCGCCGTTCCCATCGAGGAAATGGCCGTCCAGGACGGCTGATCTACGCGGGCTCCTGGACGGGTGCCGAGGACGGCCGTATTACGACCAGCACTGCGGCCGGGCGTGGGAAAGTCACCAGCCGCCGCATAGCGCCCTGACACCAGTGAGCCATTTTCATCCTGCGTAGCGGTTGGCTTCGGCGTGGTGCAGGACGAGGATGGCCTGCGCGATCGCGGTGGCGCGGCGTGGGCAGCAGCGCAGCTTGGCCAGGATCTTCCAGGTTTTGAGCGTGGCGATGGCTCGTTCGCCGCGGGCTCGGAGCTTCGCGTGTGCCCGGTTGACCGCCTTCTGCCGGCGCGAGAGCCTCGGCCGGAAGTGGCGCCGCTTGAACCATGGCGTCGTCCCCGCACGCGCGGGTAGGCGTGGACGACGAGGCTGCTCCCGGTTCTCGAGGTGTGGACGTGGGTGAAGCTGGCAGCCCCAGCTGCGAGACTGACAGCCACCAGGACCAACCGCTCGATCCCCTCGGCCTTCATGCGACACCTCCGAGACGCTCAGCCCGGCACGGGCCGCAGTTGTGGGCAGGGGAACCGCGGTGCCGGGAGCAGTGACCGGCGCGGGGGCCGGTTGGTGGCGTGGCGCCGCCGGAAAGGGTGCGGGCGCGCCGGGATGGTTCTTGATGGTTCAAGGGCGGTTCGGCGGAAGTCTGCTTCCGGCCGGTCTGGAAGCGTGCTTCCGGTCGCTTGAAGGCCTGCTTCCGGCCGGTCGGTACCGGGGGGACGTCTGCTTCCGGTCGGTTATCCACAGGCTCGGGGAGCTCAGTCGGTCGGCCGGACTGAGGCTCGGAAAGCGGTTCGAGCAAGGAAGGCGCGGTGCGCCGCCGCTCCATCGCGAGATTCCAGACAACGGGGCGACGGTCGGTCGGCAGCTGGGAGACATGGCGCTGGTCGCCCCGGCGGATGAGCCCGAGACGCTCCAGCGTCGCAAGGTCGCTGCGGACCGAGCGGGTGGACTTGCGGGCGTAGTGGGCGAGGCGCTCCTGAGATGGGTATGCGGCTGCGCCCTTGGCATCTGCGTGGTTGGCGAGAGCGATCAGTACTGCCAGGCAGGACGGGGGCACGTCGGGCGCATCGTTGAGCGCCCATGACACGGCTTCGACACTCATGGGGGCGGTGGACCTCCAGCGTCCGTCAGGGCCCCGGAGGTGATACCCACCTAACCGGGGCCGGTCAGCAACTACCCCTCGACCGGGCGTTCTCCGGGCTGGTAGGGGTGAGGGTGGTAAGCGGCGGCCACGTCGGTCGCGAGCAGCCGTAGCGGGACGTCGGTGACTGTGCGGGGTACGGGGTCTCGGTTCATCGGCGTTGCCCTCCAGAAGGCGGTGTCGGCTTGGGTGGTCGCCACCCCGGCCAGCGGTGTGGGGATGCCGCTGTCGGGTTCGCCGGGGTGGCGACCGCAAGCAGTGACGCTCGACTCTCGGTAGGAATCAAGTCGCCCGTCACTAGTCGGTGGGGGTGGTGGGCTGCGGTCGGATCGAGCTCGCCGGGGATGGCGTCGTCGCGTGCGCGTCCGTCCCATTCGATGTGCACGTCGAGTCCCGCGCCGGTGAGAGCGGTGTCGACGACGGCTTCGGCGGTGTCGAAGGCGTCCTCGCGGCTGGTGGCGGTGACCTCGAGGAGAATGGGTAGGGCGAGGCGAACCTGCCAGCGCCGCGGCAGCAGCGGCAGGTCCACGGCGTGCAGGACGCGGTTGGCGGCGTCAACGTCGATGTCGTGCTCGCTGACGGCGTCGCGCAGCACATGCCAGATGTGGCGTCGTAGCTGGGCCGACGGGTCGGTGGGTGCGACCGCCGGCGGCTGGGGCAGGGGTTGCTGGTCGCTCAGGTAGGCCTGGATCTGGGCAGCGGTGTGGGTGAGCCATCCCAGCGGGGCGGGCTGGGTGGGGTGGAAGGCCTTCCAGGCGTTGCGCAGCACGGATTCGATGGTCACGGGTGGGGCAGCCATACCCATGGGGTTCATGAGGTCTCCTCGGTCGCGGGGGAGAGGGGCAGGTGCCGCACCCCGCCGCCCTGCAAGAGGCGGCGGGGTGCGGCGGTGTGGTGGTCAGGGAGTCGGCCCGCTGGCGCCGTTGTTAGCGCTGCTGTCTGCGCGGACGGTGAGGAGGGGGATGTCCGTGCGGTGGAGGGCCTGGCAGGCGTGGCGGAGCGCGGCGGTGGCCGCGTCCCGCTGGGCGAGTGCGGCGGTGAGGGCGTCAGCGACCCGGTCCAGGCGCTCGCGTAGGGACAGGACGCTGTCGGTCCCGCCGTCGGCGTGGACGTCGCAGAGCAGGCTCGCGGCGTCGGTGAGGGCGAGGATTTGCGCCCGGGTGACGGTGATGGTGCCTACCGCCGACAGCAGGGCACAGACGTGCTCGGGGTGGTGGGCGCAGGCCTCCACGAGCGCGTCCTCGGCGAAGGCGTAGCCGTGGCTGTGCAGAAGACGGTGCAGAACGTCGAGGTGAGGTGCGGACATCGGTGTGCTCCAGGTGAGAGTCGGGGCGGGTCAGGGCGTGTGCGGGCCGGGATGCGGCCAGCCGTCGAGCACCGACGGGGCAAGCCCGGCGCGCAGGGCGTGGTCGATCAGCCGGGCGAGGGTGTAGGTGGGGTCGGCGGCGAGGGCGCGGTCGACGGCAACGGCGGCGAGGGCACCCTCGCCGCGGCGCCAGGCGGCGAAGGCGAGCAGGCTGGCCGGTGGGGCGGCCAGCGGTGGATGGGCGCGGCGGGTGATGTCGGCCCACAGGGCGGTGTGCCAGGGCAGCGCGTCGGTGGCCCGCCACGCGGCGTCTCGGATGGCGATGATGGGCAGCAGGACGGTGAGCCAGGCCAGCTCGTCGTCGGTGAGGACGCCGTCGTCGGCGTAGCGGGCGAACGTGGCCCGGACCGCCTTGTCACCGGCGCGGAGCAGCCCGTCGCGGCCTGCTGCGGCGGTGAGGGCGCGGCGGCGTGCCCAGGCGTGGGCGGTGGCGCGGGTGACCGCGTCGCGGGCCGTCCCGACGGTGGGGGCGACGCTGGCCACGAGCGCGGCCCGGTCGGGCAGGGCGTGGGAGCCGGCGACGATGGCGTGCAGCGTCACGTCGCTGCGATGGGGGTCGAAGGCCGTCCCGTCGGGAGGGCAGCAGGAGGGTTCCTGGCACAGGTAGGAGAAGTAGCGGCCGTCGGTGACGCGCAGCGCATCGAACACGTCGATGCCGGCGGCGCTCAGCCGCGGGAGGAGCGTGTCCATGACCGGGGTAACGGCGGTGGCCGGGCCGTAACCGACCACGATGGCCACGCTCGCCGCTGCCTGGCGGAGCATGCGGATCTGCGATGGGGCGATGTCGAGGACCCAGTCGGCGACGTCTGCGGGCGGGGGCAGATCGGCGCGGCTGGCGACGACGACTCGGGTGTCGGCGACGCCGACGATCACGAGGCTGTCGGTGGGGTGGAAGCCGAGCAGGTGCGGCACGGCGGCGAGCAGGTCTGTCGGCGAGGCGATCGGTAGGCGGTTCGGATGGCTCACGGTGTCTCCCGTTGCGGATGGTGAGCCCCGGGAACGGCCGATCGGCCGTGCCCGGGGATGCGCTGGAGTGCGCGGATGGCCGGGCAAGCGGCCGGTGGCGGTGCGGGAAGGGGCGCTCACATCGGGTGCTGGGCAACCCGGTGTGCGCGGTGGTGGACGAGCGACGGTCCGGCGCAGTCCGGTAGGCGGTCCGCGGCCGGTGGGCCGGTTTGTCAGGCGCGCTCGAGGGCCGCGACGGCGGCGTCGGCGAGGTGACCGATGGCCTGCACCGGGTCGGCCACCTCGACGGTGGTGGTGTGGGTGAAGGTGTGCCCGGGCAGGTCGGCGGGGCGTAGCCACAGCACGGCGCAGCCCGCCCGGTGCAGGGTGGTGAGCAGTCGCTGCGCGGGGTCGATGTCGGGCAGGTCGCCGTCGGAGATGACGGCGAGCATCCGCAGCCGGCCGGGCTGGCGCAGCGCCAGGAGCTGGTCGGCGAGTTTCACCGCGTCGGTGAAGGCGCTGCTGCCGCCGTCGGCGGACAGCTCCAGCACCTGGGTGGGCTGTTGCCGGGGTGGCACGAGCAGGGTGACGTCGCTGCCGAAGGCGATGGTGGCGGTGACCGCGTCGGTGGTGCGGGCGGCGTGGGCGAGGATCCACCCGGCCGATGACATGGGTGCCGCGTAGGGGTGCATCGAATAGGAGGCGTCCACGATGACGCCCAGGTGCAGGGTCGGCTTCGGCGGCGGCGCGGACGCGCGGCGCTGCCAGGGTGTGGCGGTGGGGACGGCGCCGGCGGCGATCTGCGCCTGCGCGGTGATCGCGTGCCGGGTGCGCAGCCTTCCCGGTGGGATGGGGCTGGGTCGTAGATCAGGTTCGGGCTGGTGGGTGCGGGCGCGGCGCAGCCGAGCCGCGAGGGTGCGGGCGGCGGCGTGTTCGGCGCCGGTGGCCTCGCGCACCGTCCAGGTCGCCGGCGCGGCGTGGCGGGCCCTGAGGCGCTGGTCCCGGTAGGCGGTGGGGGTGAGGCCGGTGGCGTGGGCGAGGTAGTCGGCCAGGGCGTCGGCGAGGCGGCCGGCGAACATGCCCGGATCAGCGGTGGGGGGCTGCGGCTGCCGGTCGGGGTCGATGCCGAGGATGCGGCACCACCGTCGGGCGAGGTCGATGATGGTGTCGACGTCCGCGTCGTCGGCTGCGTGGGCGTGTCGCCACACCTCGCGCAGTTGAAGGAGCCGCTTGCGGCCGAGGACGCCGGTGACGGCGGCGCGGACACCTCGGGTGTCCCTGGCGGTGAGGATCCGGGCGTCGACCCGCGCGAGGAGCAGGGCGGCGAGCTGCCCGGCGTGCCAGGCGTCGTCGACGGGAGCGTCCTCGGCGCTGACCAGGGTGGTGACGGTGTGGCGCAGCCACCGCCGGTCGCCTCGCCGCCTCGTGCGCTGCCGGTACTCGATGCGGGACTCCTCCAGCAGCTCGGCGACGTGGGCCACGATCGGTGGGGTGCCGGGCGGGGTGCGCCAGCGGCTGTGGGCGGCGTGGGCGGCTTCGTGCACGAGCAGCCCGTAGGCGGTGGGCACCACGCGCTTGTGGCCGGCGCGGCGGGGATCGGCGATGGTGGGTGCACCGATGTGGGTGGCGTCGACCTCGATGCGGCCGGTGTCGGGGTAGAAGCAGGCGGGGGCGCCGCCGCCGGCGCCGGGCGCGACGGTGACGGTCAGGTCGTCGCGGCCGGTCAAGACCGGGATGTGCCGGGTCCAGGCCGTGCTCCACTCCTGCCAGTCCGGGCCCCCGGCTGCGGGCGCGGCCGTGCCGGGCTGCAGGTGACCGTGTGGGTGTGGCATGACGGGTTCTCCTTTCCGGGGTTAGCGCTGCTTGCCGAGGGTCAGGGCGGCGATGTCCGTGCCGAACTGCTGCCGCAGGGCGGCGACGACCTGCTCGCGGTCCTGCTCCGGGGCGCGGCCGGCGAGGTTCGCCACCGCTGCGGGCAGGCCGAGGGTTTTGCGGACGCGGGCGAAGCCGAGCAGCTCCCGTAGCTGCGGCGCCCACGACACCCGCCCGGCGGCGAGATCGGCGTTGAGCGTGATGGCTGCGCCGACGGCGGCAGCGGGGACGCCGAGGTGGCGGGCGAGGTCCCAGTCGGTGGTGACCTCGATGTGCACGTCGAACCGCGACGCCAGGGCCTCGGTGAGGACCGCGCCGTGCACGCCCGGGTTGTGCCCGGCGATGACGTAGAACCCGTCGACGGCCTCGACGCGTTCGTTGCGGTAGCCGGGGATGCTGATCATCCGGCGGCCGTCCATCGCCGGATACAGCACGGCGAGGACCTTCGGCGGGATCAGGGTGGCGTCGTCGACCAGCAGCGCCCTGCCCTCGCGCATCGCCTGCACGAGGGGCCCGTAGACGAACTCGAAACCGCCGTCGGGCAGCGGGATGAAGTTGCCGAGGAAGTCCTCCACGATGGTGTCGCCGGTGCCGGCGACGGTGAGCAGGTCAGGAAAGGCGGCCTCGACGAGGGCGGTCTTGCCGGTGCCGGGTGGGCCGTAGAGCAGCACCGGGATGCGCTTGTCGCGCAGCCGGCGCAGCACGTCGACGTCCGTGGCGCCGGCGAGCTTGCGCGGGAAGTACAGGTCGCCGTTCGGTCGGGGCACCGGCTGCCGCCGAGATGTCCGGGTGCGGGGAGCGCGTGGGGCCGGTGCGGGCATGGTCCCGGCGGCGTCGATGCCCGCCTGGGTGATCTGGAAGCGGTGCGGGCCGGTGTAGTGGGTGGCGTACCCGGCGGCGGCCATCTTCTTCAGCGCTTCGAACACCGCGCCGGTGGAGCGGGCGGCGATGGCGGTGGTGACCTGGCCGACCTTGAGCCACTGGCCGGGCTGGCTGGCGAGGTAGGCGGCGACCTGCCGGTAGAGGTAGCCGGGTCGGCGATCGCCGCCCGGGTTGCCCTGGCCGGGATCGGTGGGGGGTGCGGGGTCCACGTGGGCCTCCTGTCATGTTGGGGCCCGCGCACCCGTCTCCGGGATGCGCGGGCCGGTGGTGCGCTGTCCGCGCGGCGGAGACGGGCGGTTGGCGGGCCGCCCTCGGGACGGCCAGCAACCTCGAACTACTCGCCACAGCCGAAGGGCTGCGGGGCATGTCGCCGCCACCGGGCGGGTGGGCGACGACAAGGAACGCACCAGGCCACAGATTGATCAAGTCGATCCGAGGCGTGGCGCGGAGCGGGGGTTAGCGGCGGAGGGTGACCTCGCTGCGGGGGCGGCGGGAGATCTGCACGGTCAGGCCGAACACGGCGCCGTCGGAGAACTCGATCCACACACCGCGGTCGAGGGTCAGCACCCCGGCGTCGCGGTAGACGCGGGCCGAGGTGATGGCCACCGGGGTGCCGTCGTCGTGGGTGAGCTGGGGCAGGTCGGCGTCGTCGCAGAGCTGGTCCAGCTCGTCGCTGGTGAGCAGGTGCCGCACCAGGGCCTGCAGGATCTCCTCGTGGGTGTACTCGCCGAAGTCGTCGTCGCGGTTATCGCGCATGGCTGGTCCTTGTGTCGGGAATGCGGCGGGTCATTGCCGAACGTGGCGGGTGCGGGCCTCGGGTGGCGGCTGGCCGGCCGGGTCGGGCAGGTCGCCGGCGATGCGGTCGCAGTCGTAGGGGTGCACGGCCGTTCACATCCAGGCGCGGCCCATCACCGCGTACCGGCCATCGGCGTCGGGGGCGATGCGCGCGACGGCGTCCGGGTCGTCGCGCACCGCAGACTCGTCGGCGACGATGACCTTGCCGTCAAACCGCAACCGGGCCAGCGACTCATCCACCATGCGGTCGGCGTCGGCGCCCGTGACGCCCTGGGCGACGAGCTGCCGCCGATAGCGGTCGCGGGCGGCCTGCTGCTCGGCGACGATCGCCTCCGCCACGTCGCGGGTGCAGGTGAGCACCGCCCACCCGTTCCACACCTCGACCAGGGTGCCGACGAACCCGACCGGGATGCGCAGCTCACCGGCGGCGTTCGGCGCCCACGCCCAGTCCCCGGCGAACACGCCCGGCACGCCGAGGCGAACCCGGTCAGGGCGCAGATGCCGCAGGTCCCGGTCGTTGCCGGCCGGGTGCAGCACGATGCGGCACTGTCGGGCCACCTCGGCTGCGGCGGCGTCGTCGAAGCCGTCGCACCACGCCCACCGCGTCTGGTCACACTGCGCCGGGCTCAGGTCCTCCCACGGGGGGTGTTGCGGCCGTTCATTTTGCCGGATCGGTGCAGTTGCCTGATCGCGTAGCGGACGTGCTCAGTGGTCACGGCGAGCGTGGCGGCTGCGGCGCTGGAGGTGAGCCGTTAGCGGTTGATCAGATGGTCGACTCTGGCGAGGTCGATGTCGTCGGGTTCGCGGCCAGGAAGCGTGAGCCCGGCGACGCAGTCACGCCCGCCAGCACATCCTCGACCGCGATCCGAGACAGGGCCGACTCCGACACCGACCCGTCCGCACGGCGCCACCGCGCCATCGTCGACCCGTGCCGCGTCTCCTCCACGCTGGGCATTTCGTGATCGTGCTATCCCACGCCGCATCGCGCCAGAGTCGATGGCGTCGAAGCGGCGAGATCTCAACCGCCGAGCAGGTTGCGCTGCTGCATCGCCTGACGGTCGGCCTCGTCCTCGATCACCGGCGATGACGCGATAGGAGCGTGCGAGTCGAGTGGGGCCAGCCGCAGACCGTAGCCGCACCGACTACCGGCCTTGATGATCAGCGGCGATTGCGGTGGTGCGGGCCAGGCGAGGAAGTGGAACCGCTCACCTGACTGATCGACGACCTGGTCGTAGTGGCGGTCCCGGCCGCTGGCGTGCATCCGCAAGCGGTAGTAGCCCGGGCCGTGCGCACTGAGCACCGGAAGGCGCGCTCGCTCGTCCAGCGGCGGCTGCTCAAGTTGCTCGACGGTCAGGTGGCCGTTGGGTACGTAGAGACTGACCTCTGCGACGTCCTCCCAGGAAGCGAGATCGTCCCACTGCTTGTCGGTGTCCAAGCCCGGCCGCTCGCGCGACGCCTCTGCTGTGACCTCGACGTAGCCCCGGTCGACGCCGGCGTGAATCAGCGCAGCGCAGTCCATGACCCCAGCCAGGCCCGTGGAGTAGTCCATCACCTCAAACGGCGTGTCCACGTCGCGGTCAGTGACGAAGAAGCCGTGATCCTGAACGTGGATGCGCACCGAATGCGTCATGGGTGCCATTCTGCCCTGGCATGAGGCGGGTGCTCTGGCCGCGGAAGCGGGCCCGCACCACCTCGGGAGCGGTGATCACCATGGCGTGCAGCTGCCGCTGGGCGTCCGCACTGGCGTCCACGGCCGCACGGCGGGCGGTCAGCCGCACCTGCAGCGCCGCGCGTTGCGCGCCGGTCTTCGGCTGAGCCAGGCGGGTGCGGGCCAGGGCGTCGCGAGCGGCGCGTTCGGCGTCGATCGGGTCGGACTTCGCCCCCGCCCGCCGGGCCGGTCGCACCGGGCGGTCCAGCTCAACGACCAGCTCACCGGCGTCGGTCAGGTGCCGGGTCAGACCGGCTCCGTAACCGCTGGAGCCCTCCAACGCCCCTGTCACTGCCAGCTATCAGCTCACCACTGCTGAACCGACCCCGCCATGCTCACAGTCAGGCCACGACGCGGCGGACAGCGGCGAGCCGCTCGGCCCAGGCCGACAGGCGGCTGACTTTGACGACGTCGCCGCTGTGGGGCGCCTGCACCAGCAGCCCTTGGCCGATGTACATGCCGACGTGGCCCGGCCGGGCGGTGCTGCCGCGGCTGCCGGGGATGAACAGCAGGTCCCCCGGCCGCAGATCGCCGACGTCGTTGACGGCGATTCCGGCGTGCACCTGCTCGGCGGTGGTGCGGGGCAGGGAGATGCCGGCGGCCCGGTAGGCCTGTTGCATCAGCGAGGAACAGTCGCACTGGCGGGCGGGAATGCCGGAGTGCGCTGCGGTGCAGTCCCCGCCGAAGGTGTACGGGGAGCCCCGCTGGGCCAGGGCCCAGCCGACCGCGGTGACCACCGGCGCGGGGGTGCCTGCCGGCAGGTCGAACCCGGCCGGCAGGGGGACCTGCTCGCCGCCGCGTTGGCCGTCGCCGGCGTCGAACAGGCACAGCGGGTTGCTCATCGCCTGCTCCAGATCGTCGGCGACCGGCCCGGCGGCGCTGCCGCCGGTCAGGACACGGACCACGGCGATCGCGTCGTCTTCCCATTTGGCGTAGGCGCCCGGGTAGGCGGATCGCTGCACGCTCTGGGCGGCGTCGGTCACCGCCATGGCCTGCCAGCCGTCGACGGCCAGCAGCGCGGTGTAGAAGGCGCCGGCGGTGTAGCGGGGGTGGCGCAGTTGCGCGGCGGTGCCCCAGCCCTGGGAGGGTCGTTGTTGGAACAACCCGACCGAGTCGCGGTCACCGCCGGGCAGGTTCCGCAGGGTGGATTCCTGCATGGCGGTGGCCAGGGCGATCACCCAGCCCCGCGGCGCGACGCCGCGGTCGACGCCGACGGCGACGATCGCGGCGGCGTGGCCCATCTGCTGCCTGCTCCACGCGCCGGCGTCGCCGGGCGGGGACACGGTGACGGTGGGCGCCAGGGGAGCCCCGTCGGGGCCCGTGGTGCGGTAGCAGGAGGCGGAGGCGGTGCCGCCGCTGGTGAACAGCATCCCGATCCCACCGGCGCACAGCACCAGCACGGCGATCACCGCGGCGGCGACGGCGGCGAGGGCGCGGGCGCTCACCCGCGCGCCCCGGTGAGTGAGTACCGCACACCGCGCGGGCCGCCGGACTCACGCATGGTCCCGGCTACCCGGCCAGGCTGACCGTGGGGATGCGGGGCAGCGCAGGCGTGGAGGTCGTATCGGCCGAGCGCGTCGCCGTCGTCGCGGTGCACCGCAACGGTCGCGGTCTCGCAGTCGATGAGATAGACCCAGACCGCGTCGAGGTGCGCGGCCTGGCACAACGGGAACACGGTCACCGGCTCCGGCGCGTCGAGGTTGCTCGCGGCGGTGCTGGCCAAGGCCACGCCGACCCCGACGACGGGATGCCGCCCGGGCAGCGGGCAGGTGGTGTCGGCGGTGATGGTGTCGTCGAGGTACTCCCAGTCGTGCGCCAGCGTGGCGGTCACGAGGGCGCCGGTGTCGCGGTGGGCGTGCCCGGCCCAGATCCGGGCGAGGGTGGGCACGACGGCGCCGGGATGGCCGTTGACCAGCACGACTCGGGCCCGCACCAGGTGCGGATTGTCGGGGTCGGCGGCGCCGACGTAGCTGTGGGCGTGCACAGTGGTGACTCCTTCTGCGGGATCGGTGGCGACGCGGGAATGCGCCGGCGTGGATCACCGGCTGGTGGAGGCGCGGCGTGTAGGCACCGCAGCGGGCCACGCGACCGAGTCGCGTGGCCCGTGCCAGTACCGGCGCGGCCGGATGTGATCAGGTGCGCGGCTCGGGCCACAGGGTGACGCGCTCGACGCCCGTCGCCCCGGCGAGCGCGTCGAGGTAGGCGGGCCAGGCGATGAGCCAGCGTGCGGGCAGCCGCGGGTCGAACTGCCGGGCGGTCACGTCGACGACCTGCCCGTCGGCGGGATCGCCGTCGCAGACGAGGACCGTGCGGTGCACGAAGGCGATGATTGCGGCGCCGTAATCGGCCCAGCCGGCCACGTCGATGTCCCGGGCGGGGTAGCCGAGGTCCCGCAGCCGGGTGGCCGTCGACGGCGCCCAGGTGAGGCAGTCACCGTCGACGGGCGTCCACGGCGCGGGCAGCGTCTGCACCGCGACGTCGAGTCCTCGGGCGGCGACCTTCGGGGCCAGGCGTTCGATCGCCCGCCTGGCCTTCGGACCTGGCGCGTCGATGCCGGCCATGCCGTGCGCGGCGGCCTCCCGCCCGGACCCGAACAGCGGCACCGGCGAGGTGTAGTCGCGGATGGCGGCGATCTCGTGCGGGCTCATCCCCTGCAGCGCGGCCAACCGCAGCGCGAGGAGTTCATTGCCGTCGTGGCAGCCGGCCCAACCGGCGCACACCCGCCTGTCGGCCTGATGGCACAGGAACAACCCGGCCGGCTGCAGGGCCGTCGGCGCGTCGTAGTCGGCCAGCTTGGCGTACTCGGAGGCGTCCCAGACCCCGGAGGGCACGTCGCGGCGGTAGGGGCAGGTGCCGCAGGGCGACGTGCCTGGGCCGCGGACGTCGGTGTGCTCGCCGCTCATGACGCCTCCCTGTCCGCTGATCCGTCGGAGCTGGCCGTGGTCGGCTCGGGCTGCTCCTGCGGGGAGGTCGAGGGCCACTGGGCGGGGCTGGCGCGCCAGCCGAAGACGGGATCGCTGCACTCGACGGATCCGCAGCGGGTGCAGCGGGCGTAGGAGTCGACGCCGTAGCCGGCCATCGACGGCGCCTCGTCGTGGACGATCTCGTCCACGGCGCCGCACACCCGGCAGCGCAGCGACGCCCCGTCTTCTCCGCAGGTGGCGAAGATGGGCTCGTCGGCGTCGCCCGTTCGCCGAGCGTCAGGTCCGGTCATGACGCGCTCCCGCCGGCGGTGGTGGCGTCGAGCAGAGCGACCAGCCCGCGGTAGGTGGCGGGGACATCCGCCGGGTCGTAGGTGTCGGTGACCACCAGCAGCGGATGGTCCTCGCCGGGGCAGTGGGTGAGCTGGTAGAAGCGGCCGTCGGTGTCGACGGCGTCAATGCGGCGGGCCGGCTGGCCGGCGCCGGTCAGGGTGCCGTCGTAGCAGGCGGCCCAGGCCAACAGCCGGGTGTCGGGTGCGGTGGCGCGCACCTGGCCGAGAATGCTGCCGAGAGTCACCTGGTAGGGGGTAGGGGCCGCGGGGTGGTCGAGACCGGCGGCGAGGCGGTGCAGCAGCGCGGGCAGGCCGGCCGGGTCGGTCAACGCGTCGTCGGGGTGCAGCGGCAACTCGACGCTGCGCATCTCCCGCATCGGCGTCGGCCCGGCGCTGAGGACGGGACGGTCATGGATGAGCAGCAGCGTCAACGGCCGGCCCCAGCCGAGGACGTCGGCCTCGGCGTCGGTGGCCAGCAGGCAGCCGGCCAAGGTGTGAACGGCGGCAAAGGACAGCATCGGGTTCTCCCTTGTCGGAATGGGAAAGGACCCCGCAGCCGGCGGCTGCGGGGTCCTTCGGGCATCGGGGTGGAGGTCAGTCGTGGTGACGGTCGCGGCTGCGCCGGCCCGACGGTGTGGACAACGGGTGGTGGCCGCATACGCCGGTGCCGGAGCGTTTGGCGTGGTACATCGCCTCGTCGGCCTCGGCCAGTAGTTGCCGTGGCGAGGTGTGAAGGTGGGTGTGGGTGTAGCCGACGGACGCGCCGATGCTGACCTCGCCGCCGCTCAAGGCGATGGGGGCGGCGCTGATGGCGCGCCAGGCGGTGCGTGCGGCGTCGGCTACCTCGTCGTGGTCGCCGCGCACCAGCAGGGCGAACTCGTCGCCGGACAGGCGGGCGGCGACCTCGGCGGGGGCGTCGAGGTCGGCGAGGAGCCGCCCGACGCAGGTGAGCAGGACGTTGCCGGTGTCGTGGCCGAGGCTGTCATTGACGGTCTTGAACCGGTCCAGGTCGAGCAGCACCACACCGCACGGCTCGCCCTCGGCGAGGGCGGCGCGTAGCCGGGTGAGGAAGAGCCGCCGGTTGGGCAGGCCCGTGACGTCGTCGTGGGTGGCGTCGTACCGCGCCGATTCCAAGGCTTGCTGCTGGCGCCAGAGCAGGGCGCCGGCGAGAGCGAAGCCGGCGAGAATCCCGCCGACGGTGGTGACGATCCCTTGCAGGATGAGAGACACTGGCTTGCTCCTTTGTACGAAGGAGCACCGGGGGCGGGCGTGAGGGTGCAAACTTCGGCGCCCGCCCTCGGGCTACCGGACAGAGGGCTACCGGCCACCGGTGGCGAGCTGAAAGGTGGCGGGCCGCTCGACGGTCTGCACCGCTTGGCCGTCGGCGACGAGCTTGATGGCCGCGTTGGCGACCGCGCCGGCGCTGGCCTTGGCCGCGCCGCTGCCGCCGTTGGCGGCGTCGATGAGCTTGGCCAGCTCACCGGTCTTGTACTGCCGGTCCGGGTGAGCCTCGAGGATGCCGAGGACCGCCCCGCGCAGCGCACCGCCGGACCGGCGGGACGTGCCCGTGCGAGACCCGTCAGGGCCGGGCTCGACGGTCTCCCGGCCCTGCGACGACGTCTCCGGCTCCGGCGAGGCCTGCCCCTCACCGTCAGCCGGGGCGTCCGAGGTGGCCCCGGCGGCGCAGCGGGCGAGAGCCGCCGACGGGTCGGGCGCGTCGCCGCCCGTTCTCGGCTGCTGCTGCGCGGCGGCCGGGGAGACATCGACGTTGCCGCCGTGCTTCTCAGCGGCCCATGACGCGAGCATCGAGTCAGCCGTGGCGGATGCCGTCCTAGCCTGCGGGGCGCTGCCGCCGGTCGTGGCGGCGCGACCGGCGTCGGTGAGCCGCCACAGCGTGCGGCCGTCCCCGGCACGGGACCGCTGCACCTGTCCCGAGCCTTCCCACGCCCGTAGCTTCGGAGTGGTGGTGGAGTAGGCGAGCCCGGCGTGCTCGGCTACCTGGGCGGCGGTGGCCTCGCCGAGTTCGGCGAGCGCCACCAGCACCGTGAATGCGGTGCGCGCCGGAACATTGCCTGCGCGGGTGTCTGTCATGCGCGTCCTTTCGTCATGCGGTTGGAGGCCCGCGCACTGATCCACGCTTCCCGCGCGGCAGTCTTCAAGTGCACGGACCGGATCCTGGGAACGTGGTTCTCCACGTTGCTGCTGACCCTCGAGGCCTGGGGGTGCGCGCCGGCTCGATGCGGCGCCGCCGGTTCGAGGCGTTACCTGCGGGGCGGGCGGGGGAGCGGTGTTGGTCCTGACGGGGACCGGCCCACCAGGCTGGTCAGACCGGCGGAATCCACGCCGGCAGCCAACGGCGACAGGTGGTGCTGACACGCCATGGCCGCAGGCGAGCGCCGACCGGTAGTAGCCGCCTCAGTCGGGCACCAGGTCGACCACTTTCACGCCGATGTCGTCGCCGCTGCCGTGCTCCCTTAGCGGTACGACAGAGGCGGCGCCCTCCCGCCGAGAACAAGGAGGAAAGAGAAATAGAGCAGGCCGCCGCAGGCGCGACTGCCGGGACGCCCCACGCCTCGGGGCGGCCGGTGCGGTGGTGCCGCCGACGCGCAGGCGATGAACTGCCTGGCGTGGCGGCGCCGACGGTGTCCGCGCGGCGCACCGGGGGCGGCTTTGTTGATGACGCGGCATGTCTACGGCGGCTTCACGACGGCGCCTGGTGGCGTTCCCGTCCGAGCAGGGAGTAGTGCCCAGCAGTTCTGCGTGGCGTTACAGGGCGACGGCGATGAGCCGCTGGTGCGGTGCCAGAGTGTCGAGGTAGCGTCGGGCCTGCTCGATGTAGGTGGTGCGGTCGGCCAAGGCGTCGCTGGCGGGGGCGATCTTGCGGCCATCGGCGGTCAGCATCGCGTCGCCGACGACGGCGATGGCCGCACGGTAGTGCTGGTAGGCGACCGGGCCGGCCTGGTACATCTCCAGCTCCCCGATGTCGGGCTGGCCGGATCCGGGATGGGCGGCGGCGTGCAGGCGCATGGCCTGCACGCGGGGTTGGGCGTGAAAGTCCGCGATGGCGCTGCGGAGGGGATAGCGGTCGGGGTTGGCGAGGTGGCGGGCCTGCAACGCCGGCCACGCGGTGGCGGGTCGGGTGCCGTGAACGGCGTGGTGCCAGATCTGGTGGCGGATGCCGGCGCCCACCGCGGCGGCGTAGCGCATACCGGCGAGGTCGAGCAGGCGGACGGGCCCGCCGGCGCAGGCCGCGGGCTGGCCCTTGCGCAGTCCGATCATCAGGTGGCGCTGCCACGGGCGCAGCCCGGGGACGGCCCAGAAGTGGGCGGTGAGGGTGCCGGAGACACCGAGGTGTGTGGCGAGCTGCCCGCTGGTGAGGGCCTGCTGGGGAACATCGTCGGGCAGGCACACGAGCACTGTCTGGATGGTCGCAGCCGGCGTGGCGATCGGCCGCGGGACGGGATGCCCGGCAGGTTCCGGCCTGGCCGGGACCGCAGCGGCCGCGCGGGGGGCCGGGTTGGCGGGCACGCGGCTGCCGTGGCGGGTCAGCGGGGTGCCATCGACGGTTCTGGTCATGCGAGGGTTCCTCTCTGGTCGGGGCGTGTGAGAACGCGCAGGGGTGACCGGCCCACCGGGTGCGTGGGTCGGTTCGCGGGTGGACAGGGCAGAGGTGGTGCGGGCGGGTGCGACCTCGGGGTCGCCGCGCCGGGCGCGTGCCGACCGGCCGTAGCGGGTGGGCGCAGCGCACCGGACAGGTGCGGCGAGGATCCCTGGAGGTGGGACCAAACCAGGTGAAGCGAAATGGGGAGAGGTGTTGCCGACGACGGTAGCGGTGGGTTCTGTCAGCGCACGCGACGTTCGAATCGGCCCGCACCCGCGCTGACCTGCCCTGTCAGGCCATGCCCCTTACCCGGCGCCTTCGTGTGTCAGAGCGCGACAGACCGATTCCTCTGGGGGCTGTCCGGCGAACAGACCCGCGGCGGGGGCGCTGCTGGTCATCATCGCCGCGGCTCGTCTGTCAGAGGTCCCCCTCAGCGCCGCGGTGCTCGGACTCGCCGGTGAACCTGTGGGGGTTCGTGGCAGCGTTGTCCGGGCCGTGGTCCGAGGGCAGCTCGTGCAACCAGCTGCGGCCGGTCGGGTCAGCGGCGAGGGTCCACGCCGGACCCGCGGGATGGTCGCCCTGCACGCCGGTGGCGACCGGCATGACCGTGCGCGCCCCGCCCAACGCGCGCAGCAGGTTGGCCTCCCGACGGCGGCTCGGCACGCGCAGCAGGACCGGATAGCGGGGGCCGAACTCCGCGAGGCGCTCGTAGCCGCGAAGCTTGCGCAGCACGGTGGTCAACGGCTCGGTGCCGTTGTCGTGTTCGAGGAAGAACCCGACCTGCCGGCCGGCGGCACACCACACCCCGTGGGCGTCGGGGCGGATACCGGCGATGGCGTAGGCGGCGGTGCTGTGCTGCTCGGACCACCATCTGGCCAGCCGCACCCCGGCATGGGTGCGGGCGTAGCCGAGCAGGTCGGTGAACAGCTGGTTGGTGCCCAGCAGGTGCGCCAGCCGGCGGCTGCCGACGATCCGCTCGGTGCGCTCGATGCTGCTGCGTGGCGGCCTGGACTCCGGCCGGTCCGGGTCGTTGTAGGCGGTGGGATGCACGAGCATGCCGAGAGGCCCGAGGGCGTACAGGTACTGCCCGTCGCCGGTGGTGATGTCGACGAACCGGGTGACGGCGTCGATGGCGTGCAGGGTGCTCAACCGCAGGCGGGCAGAGCGTGGGGACGGGAACAGCGCCTCGGTGATCTGCTCGGTCGACAGCACATAGTGCTCGGCGAGCCACGCGAGGAGCTGACGGTCGCGCAGCGTCAACCGGCGCAGGTTCTCCAGCCGAGCGCGGCGGCTGCTGGCGCTGCGGGAGGCGATGGTTCGAGGATTCAAGGACAGCGGGTGAAAGACGGGTCGATCGCTGGACACGGGCGCAATCCCTTCAGGGGAAGAAGAAGACACCCCTCTCACGGAGGGGTGTCTGGGAAGCTCATCGACGCGAGCGCGGCTGTCACCGGCGCTGTGCGGCACGAACAGGCCCGTCTCGTCGCGGCAGCCGGTGCCGGAACGCCGCGGTGGTGAAGGGCTACGGAAGGGCCTGCGGAAGCCCACACGGAAGTGGCCTGCGTCGCCGCTGACAGACCGCCAACCTCGGGGCTCAGGGCGTCAGCCCTGGCTCCTGGTCGCCCGCGTGCGGGTGGAGGGCTGGGAGAACCGGTCGACGAGGTCGTCGATGGCGCTGCTGTCCTGCGGCGGCACCGCCTTGGCCGCCTCCTGTCGGATCGCGCTCGCCTCACCCACGACCGGCCTCGGCGGGCGAGTCTTTATGGTGAACGCGGGCGTCTGCCGCCCGCCCGCCACCAACCGCGTCGCGGCGGTGTACGCGTCGAGGTGGGTCAGATCGTGCTCGTCCAGCTCGGGCAGGGTGTGCCGGGCCAGGACCCGGGCGTCCTCCGGGGCGCAGGAGAAGTAGACCTTGTTGCGGGCGTTGGCCGAGGCGGCCGCGAGCAGATCCTTGGGAAACTGGGCGAGGTCCTGGTGGGACAGCACGAGCGACAGCCGGTACTTGCGGGCCTCGGCGAGCATCGTGTCCAGGCTGTTGGCCAGGGTCAGGAAGTTCTGGCACTCGTCGATGATCAGTGTGGCGTCGCGGCGCTTGTCGGGGGCGAGCCTCGCGCGGGCGGTGGCGGCCTGCCACACCTGCGCCAGCACCAGAGAGCCGAGAAGTTTGCTGGTGTCCTCCCCGAGCTGGCCCTTGGGGATGCGCACCAGCAGCGCACCACCGTCGAGGACGGCACCCATGTCGAAGCTGGACCTCGGATAGCGCATGGTGCGTTTGACGAAGTCGCGCAGCAGGAACGCGCGTAGCCGGGCCAGGACGGGTCCGATGACCTGGGAGCGCAGCGCCGGGCTGAGCTCGTCGTACCACTGCCAGAACCCGGACAGCCCGGCCGGGTCGTCCAGACCGACGGTCATCGCCGAGCGGAACTGCGCGCTGTTGAGCAGCGGCGGGATGTGCTGCAGGGTGACGTTGGCGTGCCGCAGCAGCGTCAGGCAGGCCACCCGCATCACGTCGTCCATTCGCGGCCCCCACGCCTTGGCGAAGATGTTGCCGAAGATCGACACCAGGTTGTCCACGACCAGGTCGGGATCCTCGCCGGAGAGCGGATTCAGCGTCGGCGGGTTGGGCTGGTCGGGGTCGAACAGCACCACCCGGCCGGCGGCGGAGGCGGGGAGCCGGTCGAGGATGTCCAGGACCATGTCGCCGTGCGGATCGATCACGACGGTGCCCCGACCGGCGGTGATGTCCGCGACGGCCATGTTCACCAGCAGCGTCGTCTTCCCCGAGCCCGTCGACCCGACCACGTGCATGTGGTACCGCGCGTCGGGCACCGACAGCCCCACCGCGTGTCCGCCGATCTCGGCGTCGCCGAGGATCTTCGCCCCGCGCCCTGCCGCGCCGACAGCCACCGGTGCGGGCATCGACCGTGCGCGGGCGCGATCCAGTCCCGGCACCGCCACATCCTGGGGGAGTGCGGCCAGAGCGGCCAGCTCCGCAGTCGAGGTGAGAAACCCCGCGCCGAGACGCCGCTGCGCCAGCACCGCCACCGGCGAGGACATCCGGGCCCGCGGCGCGAGCCGGTTGCGGCCGGTGTACACCGCGAAGGAGGAAGCGATCGCGCCGGCGATGCCCCGCAGCCGTGGCCGCGGGTCGACACCATCGCGGCGGCCGTCCTTGGCCACGGCATACCGGATGCCCGTCTCCCACAGCGGGTGGGCGGTCTTGTCCAGGATCGCGCGCACGTCTCGATCCACCGACGGGTCCCGTCGCCCCACCTCAGACCGGCTCGAGCCGGTGGCAGGGACCGGCAGGAACAGCTCGACCAGCCACCGCAGCGGCGCGGCGGGATCGATCGACGGCACGGCCGCCCGGCCCTGGCGCAGCCGTGCGGCCGCGCGGCGGGCGCGAGCCGCGCGGCCGGCGGTGGCGGGCCGGGCCAGCACCTGCACGCAGGCGTACTCGTCGGCCTTGAGTTGGCTTGCGGCGGACACCAACGCCCGCAGCGGGTCGGCGTCGTGGTCGGTGCGCAACGGCAGCCATTCCGCGGCGGCGGGCAGCAGGTGCCCACCGACGGCGAGGCGAACCTCACCAGGCACCGGCGCGCAGGCCTCGCCAGTGGTGCAGGCCGCGCCCGGCCAGGCGGCACGAATGGCCGCCTCGACCGCCCCCCGCGCCACGCTGCCGGGCACCCAGACGGAGATCAGGAGCTGCCGGCCCGACCAGGTGTACTGCCAGGCCACGTGCGGTCTGCCGTACAGGCGCCGCACT
Source organism: Micromonospora psammae (assembly GCF_036902725.1). Classification (NCBI taxonomy): domain Bacteria; kingdom Bacillati; phylum Actinomycetota; class Actinomycetes; order Micromonosporales; family Micromonosporaceae; genus Micromonospora; species Micromonospora psammae. The sequence continues at coordinate 53,594 of NZ_JBAKHM010000030.1, forward strand.
CCCCGTGGTGCCGTCAGGGTGCCGGCGAGGTTGGCCCACAAGGCGGCGGCGCTGTGCGGGTCGACCTGCGGTGGTGGCGCAATGGTCACCAGGCGGGCGCCGTCGGCGTGGCGACGGTGCCGCCACACCTGGACGAGGTTCCTGCCGGCGACGTAGGTGACCAGGGCGGCGGCGGCCACCGCGAGTAACCAGGGCCGCTGGGTGGCCCACCCGACGGCGTCGAGCACCCAGCGGCCTGGCCGGTCCGGGGGCGCAATGCCGGGCGCCGGCGTCGATGCGCTCGCAAGCAACGAAGCTCTCACAGGCCGTCGTCCTCCTCGCGGTCGAGGTCGGCCAGCTCCACCGGCCTGGTCGTGCACAGCCGGTGCTCGGCCTCGGAGGCGATGGCCTCGAAGCTGGTCCGGTTGGTGCCGGAGATCAGCAGGCCGGTGCCGACGCGGGCGGCCAGCAGCAGGCGGCGCTCGCCGGCGGTGAGGCCGAACGCGTCGCCGATGGCGTCGATGGCCTGCGGGGCCTGCTTGAGCAGCACCTGCGTCGCGGCGTTGGCCACGACGGCGTGGCCAAGCTCGGTGCCCAGGACGTCGGCGACGTCCTGGGTGATGACGGTCAGCCCGGCGTGGCGTTTGCGGGCGGCCTTGGACATGCGGAACAGGAACCGGGCGCCTTCGCCGTCGCGCATGAGCAGCCACGCCTCGTCGACCACCACCAGCCGGCGGCCGGCCAGCCGGCCGGGGGCGTCGACCTGCCGCCAGATCGCGTCCAGGGCGAGCAGCGTGCCCGCGGTGCGCAGCTCGTCGGGCAGGTGGCGCAGCGACCACACCACGAGGTGCCCGTCGGGGCGGGTGGTGCTCGGGCCGTCGAACAGGTCCGCGAATGATCCGTCCACCCACGGCGCGAGGCGGGCGGCGAGCTGACGGGCGGCGCTGTCGTCGTCGGCGTGCAGGCGGCCGGTGAGGTCGCGCAGCAGCGGGGCGGGCCGGTGGTGGGTGGCGGGGTCGGCGGTGATGCCCGCGGCCCGGTAGACGGCCAGGATCGCCCGATCCAGTGCCGCCCGCTCCGCCGGCGGGGGCTGCTGGCCCAGCAGCACCGCGATGAAGGTGTGCAGGAACAGCCCGCGCCGGGTGAGCACGTCAGGGCGGGTGTCCCCGGTGGGCAGGTCGAAGGGGTTGACCTTCACCCCGGCCACCCCGAGGCGCACCACGGCGCCGCCGACAGCCTCGGCGAGGCGCCGGTACTCGTCTTCGGGGTCGATGACGGCGACCTGCACCTGCTGGTAGAGGTTGCGCAGGATCTCCAGCTTCACGAAGTAGCTCTTCCCGGCCCCGGAGCGGGCCAGGACCACAGAGTTGTGGTTTTCCTGCGCCCACCGGTCCCACCAGACGATGCCGGCGGAGTCCGGGTTGACGCCGTAGAGAATGCCGCCCTCGGCAGGCGGATCGCCGGGCAGCGGCGCGGGCAGGTCCGCGCTGGCCAGGGGGAACGCGGCGGCCAGCGCGGCGGTGTCCATGGTGCGGCGCATCTGCAGCGAGTCGGTGGCCAGGGGCAGGGTGGTGGTCCAGCCGGCCAGCTGCCGCCAGGTGGCCGGCTGCACCTCGATCAGCGTCGACGCGGCGGCGGCTTTCACCTGCGCGCACGCCTCGAGTAGTTCCTCCTCGGTGCGGGCGTGCACGGTCAGGTACAGCCCGACGCGGAACAGCTTGGCCACGCCGCGGGCCAGCCGCTGGGCCAGCTCGGCGGCATCGTCCGCGGCGGCGTCCACGGCGGGGTCGGACAGCTTGCCGGCCTCGGCGTCGGCGCGCCGCGAGGACTCGAAGCGGGCCCGCTGGTTGCGCAACCGGGACGCGGCGACCGGGGCGGGCAGCGGGTCGATGTGCAACGCCAGGTCGAGGCGGCCCGGCCAGGACAGCAGCGGCTCCAGCCACGCCGGGCCGACCTCGGCCGGGTAGCCGGTGACCACGAGGGTCGCGGCGTAGCCGTCGCCGACGCGCAGCATCCGCGGGGTCACCTCCACCGAGGCGGGAGCGACGGTGGCCGCCAGCGGGCAGGGCTGGCGGCCGCCGCTGAGGGGCGTGCGGGACCGGATGGGGGTTCTCATCGAGGGCGCTTCTTTCTGTCGGTGTGGATGTCCGGCCCGCGGATCACGGTGTCGGGGGCGGCGAGGCCGCCGGGGCGGGGCGGGCGGTAGGGGTCCGCGGCGGCGGCGATCGCCGCCGTGACGGCCGCCCCGTCGAGGGCCCGGGTGCTCACGCCGAGGCCGGACAGGGCGCGCACGGTGTCCTCGGCGCGGCGGCGCGCGGTGTGCGCGCCCCGCTCGCCGGCGCCGGTGCGGGTGACGATGAGGACCTGCCGGCGCAGCGGATCCCTGCGGGTGGCGAGGTCGTCGAGGAATCGGGCGTGCTCCGCTGCCGCGCCGGCCAAGGCCGGGTGCGCCAGGGCGTCGGCTGCGGTGGCGAGGGTGCGGGCGTGAGAGCGCAGGTCCACCGGCTGCGCCGACACGACGATCTGCGTCGGCGTGGACAGACTGTTCAGCCAACGGCCGAAGGTGTCGACCAGGGCGGACTGCTCGTCGGCAGTGCGCAGGGCCAGGTTGACGTTGGTGGCGGCGACCATCGCCGCCCGGGACCCGCCGAGGCGGATCTCCCCGCCGTCGTCGATCGCGGCGGCGGGCAGCTTCAGCGGTGCCGGCAGCACCACCGGCGTCTTCGGTGCCTGGACCCAGTCGGGAGTCATCGACGTCGGGTCGGTGGTCGACAGCGCCCGAGGTGCCCGCCAGTGACCGACGGCGGCAAGGAGCCACACATCCAGGGACAGGCCGTCACGGCGGCCGACCGCGACACCGAAGACCAGCCCGGCGACAACAACCGCCGCGCCGAGCAGTACCGGCACCGGCACGACGGTGTGCAGGCCCCGCCAGGCGCCGTAGACGGCGAGAGCGGCGACGGCGAGGATCGCCAGCTGCCGGAACGTCAGCCCGTATGCGACCTTGTCGGGGGCGTCGACGTCGGCGGGCATCCGCACCCGAGCGGTGTGCTCGTTCATCGGCCCACCGCCCGAAGGCCCCGGCCGAGGCCGGGAACCGCGCGGGTGACCTGCTGCACCAGGATCACCCGCACCGCGGCGCCGACCACATTCGTGCCACCGCCGCCTGAAGCGGAGACGAAGCGGGCCATCAAGGCGGGCACCCGCAGGGTGGTCCACAGCATGACCATCACCACGAACAGGTTGATCACCCCGCCCGGGTCGACCGGCAGGCCGAGCACGGGCAACAGACTGTCGGGGTCGGTGAGCATCCACTGCCCGGCATACAGGGTGAAGCCCTGCACCACCGGTACCGCCAACACCCCGGTGTAGGAGCGCCACCACAGGCGGGCGACCGGATCGGTCTGCGGCAACGCGTGACACGCCAACGCGATCGGCGCCACGGCGGTCAGGACGAGCAGGACGGCGAATCTGACGATCACGCTGAACGCGGTCGCCGCGAGCAGGACGGCGATGATCGCGACGCAGACCACGAACAGCAGCACCGCCGTCATGTCCCGCCCGGCGGTGATGTGGGTCCTGATCGCCCGCAGCGCCCCGTCGCTGTCACCCTCCGGCGTGGTCAGCGCGGCGGTCAGCGCGTTGGCGAGGTCGATGAGCATGTCACACCACAGCTGGGAGAAGTGCGCGGCGACGAACCCCACGATCAGCCGGGGCAGAAGGTCTTTGACCGTGTAGCGGGAGCGTTCGTCGCCGCCGGCGGTCATGGCGAGCACGCCGGCGACGACGAAGGCCAGGACGAAGGCGGTGTCCACGACGAGCACCGAACGGCCGGTCAGCGCCTGCACCTGCGGCAGGGCGGTGACGTTCGGGGTGATCAGCAGCGCGCTGCTGATCACCCCGAACAGCGCGTCCAGGGTCGCCACGATCGCCGCCGCCAGCCAGTCCAGAATCTGGTCGAGCAGCCACCCCATCCTCAGCCCCCGACGATGCCCTGGACGACCTGCAACAGCACAGGTGCGAGGATGGCCAGGCCGTAGCCGACCAGGGCGTTCTTCAACGCGCCCTTGGCCCGCTCGACCTGAGCCGGGTCACCGCCGGCCGTGGCCCAGTAGACGCCGGCCAGCACGAGGAACAAGGTCGCGAGCGCGGCGAGGATACCGATCAGCCACAGCCGCAGGTTGTTGATGACCACCGGCAGGGAATTCGCCGCCAGCACCACCGGTTCGCCAGCGTGGGCGGCGGCGGGCACGGACAGAAACAGGGCGACAGCGGCCGTCACGGCGACAACACGGCTGACGCGGCGAGCGGCGCGGGAGCAGGTGACAGCACGAAGACGTACCGGGATGCGGAACATGAGCGGTTCACCTCCGGCCCCACCCCATCCAGGCGGTGGAGCATCGAAACGACGGGTCAGGGGCCGCCGCCGGGCGCGAGAGGCAGGGGCGTCAGCGAGCCGCGACAGATCCTCGGGAGGAGCACGTCCTCCCTGTCGGGTGTGGCGGGTATCGGTGAGGTGTCAGCGCACCAAGACGGCGCGGCACCCAAGGCGCCCGGCTCGCATCAGCCCTCACCTCGAGGCCCGGCGGCGGGCGGAACGCCGCCGCGCCGGATGCGGCGCTGCGGGAAATGTTCCGCACCCTCAAACCGGCGCTTGTCAGCTCTGGCGGACACCCCTCGACCTGACGCAATTCTGACAGTGAAGCCACACGACGGACAGCTCAGCCGTACCGACCGCAGGAACGGATGCTGTCGGCGTACGGACGTTCCCAACTCGGCACGACTGAACGTGCCCAGACTCGGGCACAGGCAGTGGAAAGTTCTTGAGCCTCATCCGGTTCCGTGACCGCATCGATCGGGCGGCATCCGGTGGGGCACTGAAACGGTCACGGCCGGCAGGCCGGCTACCCAGAACGTCCTGGTAGCGCGCGGACAGGGGCTAGATCCGTGCGTCGATCATCGGGGGCCCATGCTGTAGGACGGGGTCGCGTGAATGCCTGTGCCGTACTCGTATCGCAAGCCCGCGTCTGCGATGAACTGCGCGGCGTTCGGGAGCACGGGGTGAGAGCCGATCTTGCTGACGGCCATCCGGCGAACCACCCGATTCAGCTTGCTGGAGGCGCTTGTCACCGCCGCCCAGTCCCAGGCGGCGGGATCACCGAGTCGAGGCACGGCTGCCGCCCACGCCGAGGCACGCTTCTGCGAGTTGTGGTTGGTATGGCTCCACCGCAACTCCTGCGCCCCAACGGGTCCGCCGTAGTAGAGCTGAACAAGACCCCAGCCTTCGCAGCAGTACCGGAAAGTCAAGGCTCCCGGAAGGCCCGGAAGCAGATCGATCCGCCTCACCACAGGCTCCGGCCCGGAGCCGACGACGAACAACGCCAGGTGTCGTCCCCTTGAAGCAGCAGCGACGTCAGCGGCAGATGAGAATTCCCGCAGCTCGGAGCCCGGCTCCGAGTCGGACTCGAAGACACGGAACGAGCCCAGATCGAAGAGGGCCTCGAGGAGCGCAGACCAATCGTCGTCTGCAGCATAGAAGTCCAGGTTCGGCATGCCCAACTATCCCGATCGGGGCAACACGGCCGTCAACCGGCATCGCTCATCGGCACGACCGGGCGGCGCCGAACGCGCGCGGTCGGCGGCAGATCCGCGCACCGCGAGCAGCTCAAACGCAGTCCGGGGCGACCCGGGAAGCGGATTCCGTCCATTATCATTTCCGCCGCTGGCTGCTGGGGCACGGCACTTCCACCCGGAGGGGACATGGCGACGGTCTGGGGCGTCCTGGTCGAGGCGCAGCGGCTCCCGTGGTCGTTCACGCCTTTCGAGCGCGTCGGCCCGTTGGAGTTCGGCATGACACACGACCAAGTTCAGGCCGCGGTGCATGGCGCCCTCAGCGTTGCCGTCTCGCAGGGCACCTCGGGCAGTGACGGGTGGGCGGAATTCTGGCCTGAGCGACGCACTGACGCGAGCTTCTCCGGGCCGGCGGTTACCACCTATTACGACGAGTCGATCGGCCTCGCGGGCATCGCGGTTAATGCGCTGCGTGGCCCACAGGTGACCCTGGAAGGGATGCGACTGGTGGGGCAGACGCCCTCACGCCTGGAGGATGAGTTCACTGACTACCTCGTGGCCCACAGCAGGGAATTGCGGTACTCGCAGTGCGCCGATCCGTGCTCGCCACAACTCGGGTTGGTGCTGCGGGCACAGCGAGCGGGCGACGTTGTGCTGAGCCGCCCAGTGATGGTGGCAAAGGCATGGGCTGATCGCTGCTGGGACACCAGCGAAGGCCGTATTCCGACCCGGGAGTGGAAGACCTTCGAGTGGTAATCCACGCCCGGCCGCTCGCCGGTGGGCGTCTTCGTCAGCCAACTTGGCCACCGTCGCTGTTGTAAGCGCGTCGAGAGCACGAAGATCGGGTACACGCTTCTCGGCACGAGCGTGCGGCGCAACCCGTCGGCAACGGTGAGAGAACCTAGCGCCCTGTCGGCGGCAGATCCGGATGTCGGATCAAGGTGCATCGGCTTTCAGTCGGCCGCGCAACAGCAGCCCGGAGGCCACGCCACGGTCGGCTACCGGGAGTGACGCGCGCGCCGGCATCGACGCATGCTATTGGCCACTGTGTTGGAGTGGTGCAGCCGTGAGCGGCCTTACCTTTATGCTTTCGTCGTCTTCACCTCTTCCGTAGCCTGAATCAGCCGGTCGGCGAGGGCTCGCACCTCCGCTCGCACCTCCGCTGACTGCGTCACGGTGAACGGCATCTGCGTCGCCGCGAGCTGCGTGGCGTACCACTGGGGGTCGTCGGTGCTGCCCCGCAGCAGGCAACTGTGATCGTCGGTGGGTTGTAGGCGGCCCAGTTTCCGGGGAACCGACCGTGCTGCCACTTCGAGGGACGTGTCTATGCGGACTTCGACCTCGTACGTCCACCCGTCCGCCAGATGTTCCTCAACCTCGCGTACCGGGTCGAGGTCGGCCGGGAGCGCGTACGAGCCCTCCATCGTCTCCGCCTGCGTCAACCGGTCAAGTCGAAGTACTCTGCGGGCGTTGGAGGTGTGCGACCAGCACAACAGGTACCAGCGCCCGTGGCGCACCACGACGGCCCACGGATCGACCACCATCTCCCGATCTTGAACGCTGTGCGCGCGGTATCGGACCCGAAGCCGGCGACCGCTCTCGCAGGCCTTTGCCGCGGCTGCTGTGAGTTCGGGGTCCGGGCTCGCTGCCGCGTCGCCTGGATTGTGGGCGCTCACGTGGCGCATGGCTTCGATAGGAGCGGCTGACGAGGCTGGTAATACCTGGACGATCTTACCCAGGCCGGTCGCGACCGGGTGATTTCCATCAACCGCCCCGTGCCACCCCTGTAGCACCGCCATCACCAGCCCCAGCGCCTCCGGGGCCGTGAGTATCAGTGGTGCGAGGCGAGGCCCACGTCCGATCCGATAACCGCCATATGGTCCGCTGACCGACTCGATCGGCATTCCGGCCTCACGAAGGATTCCGACGTACCTGCGGGCCGCCCGGTCAGACACCCTGAGGCGGGACGCCAGCTCTCCTCCCGTAATCCCGGGCTTGTTCTGGATCAACTCAAGCACCAACAAGGCGCGTGCTGTGGGGCTCAACTCGTGTGACATCGCACCGGCGTCCGGTTCTAGGAAGTAGATCGTCCGGGAATGATCGTAGCCTCGTCGCCATGACGCTGGAACCGCTCACCGAACCGCCGGTTGCCGGCAACGAGCTCGACACCCTGCTCGGCGCCCTCGAACGCAATCGGCGGGTGCTCGCTTGGAAGAGCGCCGACCTCGACGCCGCCGCGATGGCCATCACCGTGGGAACCTCCGCCATCACCCTCGGCGGACTACTGCGCCACCTCACCCGGGTCAAGGAGGACTCGTTCTCGCGAAAGCTGCACGGACGCGAGCCCGAGCCGGCCTGGACCGCCGAGGACTGGGACCGCGACTGGACCTGGACGGCCAACGACGACCCCAACGCCGTGTGGCGGCGGTGGCACGCGGCCGTCGAACAATCCCGCGCGCTCGTCGCCGACGCGATGGCAGACGGCGGACTGGACCGCGCCGAGGGCCGAGCGTTCTCGGGCTGGGGCACGCCCAGCCTTCGTCGAATCCTGGTCGACATGATCGAGGAGTACGCCCGCCACACCGGTCATGCTGACCTGATCCGGGAATCCATCGATGGGCGCGTCGGTGAGAATGCCCCACCGACAGACCGATGAGGAACTGTAAGATCTAATGAGAACTCAACGGGCCGATGAAGATTCTCGGCGAGAACATCAGCGCTTGGACCCGCGTGCAGTGCTGGTTTGTCACCATTTTGTCGGCAGGGTCTTTCGAATAGCGTCAGGGTAGAACCTGGTACCCAGAGCCCCGCTTCGTTCCGAAAGCGATCAAGAAGACTCTTCATGGGATTGGTACGTATGGCCACAGCAGCGCGTAAGGCTCGCGTGAGCCTCAATTCGCGGCAGCTCAACCGGGCAACCCTCGACCGGCAGATGCTTCTGCGCCGGGAGTCGGTAAACGTCGTCGACGCCGTACGACGCGTCGGCGCGCTACAAGCGCAAGAGCCCGCGTCGCCGTACCTCGCCCTGTGGAACCGGCTCGCCGATTTCGACCCGGCGGCCCTCGCGACCGCTTTCGATGAGCGCACCTTGGTCAAGGCGACGCTGATGCGCCTGACGCTGCATGTGGTGCACGCCAGCGACTACCCGTACTTTCACGCGGCGATGCTGCCCAACCTGCGCGGCCCCCGGCTGGGCGACCGCCGCTTCACGGTGAGTGGGCTGTCTATCGCCGACGCCGACGCCCTGCTTCCTCACCTGGCGCTTTTCACCAGTCAGCCGCGCGCCGGCGCGGAGGTCGAGGAGATGCTCGCCGCCCGGCTCGGGGAGCGCAAGCAGGGAGTGTGGTGGGCGCTACGAACGTACGCGCCTCTGCACCAGGTGCCGACCGGCGGACCGTGGTCGTTCAAAACGCCCTCGTCGTACCGCGCCGCCCCAGCCACCTTGGCAGCGGAGAACTGGAGCGACTCCGTACAATTTTTGATCCTGCGTTACCTGGCGGCATTCGGCCCCGCCTCGATGCTCGACATCGCGCAGTTCACCATCCTCAAGCGGTCGGTGGTGCAGAACGCACTGAAAGAACTGGGCGGAAGCATCGAGACGTTGGCCGGCCCGAGTGGCGAAATGTTGTTCGATGTGCCCGTGGGGCGGTATCCCACCGAGGACGCGGTCGCCCCGCCCCGCCTGCTGCCGATGTGGGACAGCATCCTGCTCGCGTACGCCGATCGAAGCCGCGTAATCCCTCCGGAGTATCGCTCGGTAATTCTGCGGCGCAACGGCGACGTCCTGCCGACCCTGCTCATCGACGGTTATGTGGCTGGGGTGTGGCGGCCAGTCGAGGGAGGCATTGAAGCAACGGCCTTTCATCGGCTGACCAGCGACGAATGGGACGGGCTTGCTGCGGAAGCCGCCGCATTGCAGTCGTTCCTGTTGGACCGCGATTCCGCGGTCTACCGCCGGTACGAGCACTGGTGGTCCAAGGACTTGCCAACCGCTGACGTCCGCATACTCACGTGAAAGCGACGGCGCTGTCGGCGGCCAACCGTTCGGCCGGTCGCATGACCATCCGCCTGTCGGCGTCGAACCGGCAGCGGATCACACCCGCCATCGAGGCGCCGGAGTGAGGTTCGCCGCCGAGGTGAGATGTGCGACACGGTCAGCCCGCAGGAACGCATTCTGTCGCAGGCACGCGCCGGAATGCGCCGGTAATCGCCGGCCCGACCTTTCCGACGAGGCGGGCCACCCGAAGTGAAGGAGTGAACGACATGGCCGAGGTGTTGCTGTTCCACCACGCGCACGGGCTGACCGCCGGTGTTCGCGCGTTCGCCGACGAACTCCGTCAGGCGGGCCACACCGTCCACCTCCCTGACCTCTACCAGGGAGAAATCTTCGACACCCTCGACGAGGGCGGAGCATATGCCCAGAAGGTCGGATTCGGTGAGATCCTCGAACGCGGACGGGCCGCCGCCGACGGGCTCCCGGCCGACCTCGTCTACGCAGGCTTCTCGCTCGGGGTCCTGCCGGCGCAGATGCTGACCCAGACCCGGCCCGGCGCGAAGGGCGCGCTGCTGTTCAACGCCTGCGTCCCGACCACCGAGTTCGGCGATGAGTGGCCCGAGGGAGTCCCGGTCCAGATCCACGGCATGGACGCCGACGAGTTCTTCGTCGGCGAGGGCGACATCGAGGCCGCCCGCGCCATCGTCGAATCGACATCCGGCGCCGAGTTGTTCCTCTACCCCGGCGACCGGCACCTGTTCGCCGACAACAGCCTCCCCTCGTACGACGAGACTGCCGCCGCCAAGCTCACCGAGCGGGCACGTGCCTTCCTCGCCAACATCGGGTAGCCGCCCCACCGGAGGCCACCTGAACCGGCGCTACCTGAACCGGAGCATCGCGTCCGCCGGCCGGCGGCGCAGGTCCACACGCGACGTGTCGGCGAGCTTTCGTACCAGAACTGGACAATGCCGAAAGCGAATCGCTCCGGAGTCTGGTGGACAACCCTGGACTGAGCCGCATTTCGCCGCATAGTCGATAGCCAAAGCTCGATGCCGCCTAACGCCGCGATCCTCCACGCCCTACTAACGATGCTGCCAATCATGACGCACTCTCATCGGCAATAGAGTGCCTCGCGAATACGTGCGGGGCGTCTCCGCCGCAGCCATGTGACGCAGCGTCGGAACGTGCGCCGGACGGTTCGCGTTGGTATACGCCGGGTCGCATCAAGGCCAGCGCCGTACCCGCCAGCGGCGGGATCCGACCGCCATGGTCGGGACCCCGCCGCAGGGATGTGGTGCGGGTCAGGCAGCAGTGGCCGCCCGGGACGCCGCCCGCGTGGGCCGGGTTGCGGCGCGGCCGGCGCGGGTCCGCGTGCGATGCACCGACTGGTTCCGCAAGTACTCGCGGGCTGTGGGGGACACGACGCTGGTGAGCAGTCCCTTGGCCAAGGCGTCGGCGAGGCGCCCGTCGATGCTGCTCATCCGCTTACGCAGAGCATCCACGGTGATGCCCAACCGCGCGGCGATGGGTTCGATCGCCCGGCGCCCGAGCCGCAGATCGATGTAAGGCTCGAGGTCGACCTGCTCGAGCAGGCCCAGGCGGGCGGCACGGCGCACCAGCAGGTCGGGATGGCCGTAGGGGACGTGCGGGATGCGGGGGCCGGTGACGCGCTCGACGTCCTCCACCGGCACCGCCTCCCCGGTGCGGCGCAGCAGCTCGTGTCCGGCCCGCCACGCGGCCATACACAGCGCCGCGTGCGGGGCGGGCTTGGCCAGGTCGACGCGGTCGCGCAAGGCGGTGAGGAAACCGGTGAGGATCTCGGCGTCCAGGTCGGCGGCGTCACCGGACCAACCGGCGCGCAGCCGCCCGGCGTGCCGGCGCAGCGCGGGCATCGCCATCGCCACCGCCGCGATGACCCAGGACGGTCCGTCCAGGCGGGCGCGGCGGACCAAGTCCCGCCACACCGCGTCCCGCGCGGTGTAGTCGCGGGGATGGCGCAGCATCCAGTCCCGCAGCGCCGGAAGTGTCATGACACCAGCCGGCAAGCCGGTGTCAGGTCCGAGGGTGTCCAGGTCGAGTGTCATTGGGTCGGGGCCGGTGGTCAGCGCCGTGAAGGCGGCGTCGACGGCGTCCAGCGGCGAGTCGGGCCAGTCCGGGTCAGACACGGTCATGTCCACTCCATGTCCAAAGGAAACCGTCGATGACACGCCGGAGCGATGCCACCGCGGCGCGGAAGACACCGATTGCGCCACGGCGACCTCACAGACCTCTGACAGCCACGCCAGCAGCACGATGACACCGTGTCCGCGCGTCGGCGCGCCGACCTGACAGACACCGGCGGCCGCCGGCGCCGACTCTGACAGCGGTCTGACAAACTGGCCTTGACCTGCGCGTGGACACCGCCAGCGCACTCATGGCACCGGCCGTGCCGGTGGATCTGACAGCCTGGCCGCGCCCTTGCGAGGGGTCGGACAGCCATCTGACCACCCGACCGTGACGCCACGGCGGTGTCCGACAGCCCATCGCTGTGAAGTGACCCCCTGAGACCGGACACCTCCTGACTTGGCATCCTGCTGAGGAGGAGGGAATT